>JADFRO010000191.1 GCA_022561255.1 Planctomycetota bacterium
TTCGATCAGGTTCGAGGTGTTGCGGGAGACGGCTGGCCCTTGTCCGGCCCTTGCTTGGCCCTTGCGTTTGAGGGCCACATGCTGGGTCTCGCATCAAGCTTGTGTCCATCTTTGTCGGCCTGACTCTGGCGGCTGTTTTCTATGGGTTACTTGCCTTCTCCGGAGTACTTACGTGTCCCTAACGTATCCTTGCGGTAACCAATCCTGCCGCCCTCTTGCCTCTCGTGAGCAATTCCTGATATTAAATGCGCACTGTCCGTTGAGTAGATCGCCGCAAGGAAGAGCCTCGGGGCGACACGTGGCGAATAAAGACCGTTGAGCCTTGGACATGTGTAACCGTCCTGGATCTCACGTGGTGGCAGTTATTGATTCGGAGTTTCTTGAATGCGAACAAACAGAACGGCAACGCTCTTCATCCTTGGATCGATTGTGATCACCGGAACGGTCCTGCAAAGCGTACACGCCGATTCATGGCCACAATGGGGCGGACTCTCTCGCGACTTCACCGCCAAGTCTTACAAGCTAGCCGACACTTGGCCGAAGGATGGACCGCCTAAGCTTTGGAGTCGCCCTCTGGGCGATGGCTATTCCGCGATCATCAGCGACGGGGATCTGATCTTCACGATGTACCGCCCGGATCGTACCTCAGACCAAGAGGTCATCATCGCCATGAAGGCAAAGACCGGGAAGACGGTTTGGGAAGACCGCTTTGAATCCAAGCTTCCTCAACCGGTTTCGCGGCATGGACACGGACCGAATTCGACGCCGCTGATCGTTGGCGATCGACTCTGTGCAATCGGCACAAACGCCGTCGTGCGTTGCCTGGACAAGACCACCGGAAAATTACTTTGGACCCGAGACCTGCCCACCGATTTCGCAAGTCCGCAATGTGGTAACGGCTATTCTATCAGTCCGATCGCCTACAAGAACACACTGATCATCCCGCTCGGCTGCTCGCGCGATAAGGGCCCGGTCAACGTGGCAAGTGACGATGGCCCCTCTCCCCCCCCTGATGACGATGCTCATGATGGTCGAGATCGCTCTGTCATAGCACTTAGTTTGGCCGATGGGGAGCTGGCATGGATGGGCAACGAGTACGTGGTAAACCAATCGTCACCGACGTTGATCAACCACGGAGGGCAAGACCAGCTTGTCTTATTGATGATTGACGGCGTCGCGGCGATCGACCCGTCGTCGGGCAAGGAGCTCTGGCGTCTGGACTTCGATAAAAGTGGTCTGCACAACTTGACACCCATGTGGGATGGACACGATCTGCTTCTCTTCGCGTCAAATGGCGGCCCCGGACGAGCCATCCGACTCGTTCGTGAAAATGGCATGACAGTCCCGCACGAGGCGTGGTTCAATCGAAAGATGGCGACGCGTTTCTACATGGGGGTTCACAGCGACAACGGCGTCTACATGCCCGGCAACGACCGCTTCTACGGATACGACCTCAGAACCGGAAAGCGTCTCTGGGTCCAACGGGGGTTCGATTTGGCGTCTTGCGTCTTGGCCGACGGCAAGCTCTTCATTTTGGATCGGAACGGGAAACTCACGCTGGCCACGCCGTCGATGGAGAAACTTACGATCCACGCGCAGTGCCAGGTCACCGAACGCGATTCGATTACCTGCCCGACACTGGTCGGGCGAACGCTGTTCATCCGCGACAGGAAAAACATCATGGCGTTCGACATCGGGCTGGTCAAGACGCCAGGCAATTAGGCCCACAATCGGAACCGCGAATCGTCCGTCTATGCCGCCGAAGGTTGCAGGTTCGAACCCTGCCGGGGACGTTCTTTCGCCCACCGGTTCGTAGCCCCTCGCTGGCGTTCATCAATCCTGCCGCGATAATCTACGCGGTTAGGCCAATCATTCGGGAATGACAAGAGCCACGCGGTAGAGAAAGGAACCAAACTATGTCGTCTCTACGAAATTCTCACCCCTCTCGGGGCGGGTGGTATGGATCTGCCGCAGAGTGAACTCGGGCATGAGTGAAAGGTCTTTCGATGAACAACGAATCGCACACGACCACAGGATCACCAGCGAAGGACCGATCCGGTCGAGGCGTGTTTCTTGGTTTGCTCCGCAGAGTATTTCCTAAAGTTGTTGCCTTAACCTACACCGGGGGGACCGTCGTTCACATCGTCCGCCTGATCTTTCGATTCGACTTGAAGTATATGCCCTTCGAGGTTGATTGGGTGATCGTTACTCTTGGACCCATTGGAGTAACCGGACTCGTCGTGTTCTCGAAGCACCTACATTACCGTGCCCGGTGGGAGCATGTCACGCACTGGCTAATCATCGTTCACCTCTTCATTTCAGTGGTCCTACATGCGTGGATTCTCGCCGTTCATAGTCACCAAGCCCTGTCCATCTTTCCGTATAGCTATAGTTATTTTGCGACAGCCTATTTCGCGTTTTTCGCCTGGCGTTCGTGGACGATACGATTCAAGCCCAAATGCGCCTGAGAGTTCGGCATCCTGGCGTGGTGACCGGTAACCGACGGCGCCCGTGGGCAGGCTCAGGCGGCGACAAGGCCCATAGGTCCAGGCGGCATCGGGTTAGGATTCGACGGTGTAGAGGAACCATCGGATCCGGGCGTTTCCGGACCGGGCTGCCTGACGAGCGAAGTAGACCGTCCAAACGCTGCCGTCGCCCATTTTCAACCGGTAGTAATGGCGCCGTAGATAGAGCTCAGCCGAAGCTCGGCCTCCCTCCCGCGCTGAGTCTTTCCAGACCTTGAGAACTTCGATGATCTCGCGACTGTCGCCCCGCCACGTGAATCCGCGAGGCAAGCCCGGCTCGCCGCGCCCCATCGCCGTGGCATCGAACGTGCCGCTAAGCGGTGAGATCGGCTCGCTCACCAAGTCGCGCATGGTGGCCATCCTACCCGACCGAGAGATGAGTGGTTAACTAGGAGGTGAAGACTTCCGATCGCCCCACCGTGCGTCGATTTGCTCTGCCATCGCGACCAAATCCTCGCGTTTTC
This sequence comes from Planctomycetota bacterium, assembly GCA_022561255.1. Taxonomy (GTDB): domain Bacteria; phylum Planctomycetota; class Phycisphaerae; order UBA1845; family UBA1845; genus JAJRUK01. The sequence continues at coordinate 2,990 of JADFRO010000191.1, forward strand.
TTCCGCCGAAGAGCTTGCAGTCCGCCTCGCAGGCGCCCCGAAGGTAGCACGCACGGTCCTGTTCGTCCATCACACCATCGCCCATGTCGAACAGGACGGTATCTTCTTTGTGAATGTGGCGCCGGATCAGTTCAACGTATTGGCGGGCCGGCTCAATGAACTTTTCGGCTGCGCCGTCTTCTTTGCGCAGGACGGCTGAGAGGGCGCTTCGCATCTCAAGCGTATAGCGCCGGGCGATCTGGTGTTCGTAGAGCATCACACCGATCGGGCCGCCCTCGCGAAGAATGCCCTTGGACTCGAGAAGCGGGAACAGCAACTCTTCTTCTTTGGTATGATGGCACGCGTCCGCGAAGTAGCGCAGGAACTCGACGCATTGACTCAGGCCTTCGAGCTCAAATCCATCACCACGGTGGAAGCACTCGGTCAGCGTTTCGAGAACCGCGGCTACGCGGAGAATGATTTGGTGCTCGGTTCGCAGCCCTTCGGTAGCTGTTGAACTCTCCGGCGGGGTTGTCATTCCACCAATGTTTCCTTACCGCAGACAAAGATGGGACGAACTGCACCGACCGGGAGCAGTTCGTCCCGTGCGAAGCGAACAGTGACAACGTCACCGCACATCTCGACGGTAGCGATCTCACGATACGAACGCAAGGTATTTTCTTTGGTCACAAGTAATTCGTAGTCAAGCTGCCGTACCCATGTGAGCGACACATATGTGGCACCCTAAACAGAAGGGTAATCCCTCGCTTGTCGCGAGAACGAAGAAGTCGTTCTGGGCTTGGCGGCGTCCGCTTGCGGGCGCTTCGCGGCCTATATGACGTTCTCGTCGCGCCGTCAATCCTCCCCCATTCACACGTTGCCGACAGTGTGGGGGATCTACTTGCGATGTGCTCCCGACCACCCCGCGCCAGCCGCCGCTATAGGTCTTTTCAGCGTTCCGCACGCGATAGCGCAGGGGTTTCCTTAACCACTTGCCTTGTCTTGACCGATCACTAGGCAAGAGAGAGGAGTTCCACATGCGATATTCTACCGTTGTTAGCCTGCTCGGCACCTTGGCTCTTACGCTCCACGGTTGCGGCGGTGGGGGGCAGGGTTCTGGTGACGGCACGTGCGACCTAGCCGACCCCCAATGCCCCGACGGGATGGTCTGTAGCGCGGTGCTTGACAGCGCCGCTTTGTGCGTTGCCCCCGTTGTGATCCGCGGCGGCGTCCTCGATCTAGCCGATAGCGCGCCGATTGAGGGCGCCCTCATCCAGGCCGTCGACGTTAACGGAGCCGCCGTCGGCACCTCCGGAACCACCGACGCCGACGGCGCGTACTCGCTGACCGTTCCCGCGTTGCGAGACTTCGAGGGTACGCCTCTTGACGGCATTTACACCTTGCGCGTTCAAGCAGCCGACTATCAGGAGTTTCCAACAGCGATCCGTCCGGCGCTACCGCTCGATGCGACCACGGGCGAGCTGCTCGACCCGGACGGCTGGGTGATTGAGAACGCGCTCACCACGGTCGGTCTGATTGCGCTTCCCGGCGATACGTCGGCATTGGGTTCGATCGCGGGAGTGATCAACGCCGACCCAAACGCGGGCATCCTCGTGGTAGCCGAAGGTTCGCAGAGTGCCCTCACCGGATTTAGTGACAGCGAGGGCGCATACACGATCTTTAACGTGCCCGCGGGAAGCTACACGGTCCAGGGTTACGCAGCCGGCGTTCAGCTCGACGAAGTCTCAACGCTAGTCGACGCCGGTGAAGACGTCGTGGATTTGAATCTGAGCGCCTCGACCAGGCCACTGAGCACGGTGAGCGGCAACGTTCAGATCGTCAACGCACCGGGCGGTTCGACGACCAGCGTCATTCTCGCGTTGGAAAGCACGTTCGACGAGGCGGCTGGACGCGGAACCGTACCGCCCGGTTTGCGCGTGGGCGACATCGCCGGCAGTTTCACGATTGAAGGCGTGCCTGACGGAAAGTACGTGGTTCTCGCAGCGTTCGAGAATGACTCGCTGGTCCGCGACCCGGACCAAACCATCGGCGGAACGACGATCGTCCGCATCGAGGCCCCGGACCCAACTCTCGGCAACACCATCACGCTATCGGAAGGTTTCAAGGTGACCGAAGCGCTGGCGATCGTCGGTCCCGGAGCGGATGGCCCCGAACAGGTGCTGACCACAACGCCGACGTTCGAGTGGGATGATGACTCGAGCGAAGACGGTTACGAGGTCTTCGTGTTCGACGCCTTCGGCAACGAGGTTTGGAGCCAGGAGATCGGATCGGTCAGCGGCTCGCCCACCGTGACGCTAACCTACGGCGGTCCACCGCTCGCTCCGGGGATGTTCTATCAGTTTCGCACGACCTCGTTCCGTGAAAAGATGGGCGTGCGCACGGCCATCAGCACGACGGAGGATCTCAAGGGCGTCTTTTTCTACCTGAGCCCGTAGAGTTCCGTTGCAAACGGACTGGATTCGGCGTGAACTCCACTGCGTTCGCCGCGCGCCGAAACATTTCACGTTTCCATGTCCCGAGCCGCGGGCTTCAGCCCGCGCGGACTCCCGGCGTTCTATGTTCTTTGAAGACGGACTGACCCGGTATTCGAATGCGGGAAGCGTGCTAGTCGCGTGAACTTGTCATGCGCCTTCGCGCCGTAACACTCCTACAGTTGCGCAGTCCGTACGAACCTGCTACCATAATAGCCGTGAGAGAAACATGTTCGCCCATCGCCCAACCCTGACCGGATACGCCCATGACCGACGATCGCCAACTGGAAATCTTCGTCACCAACGACGGCATGTACCTGGAGAACGGGTACACGCTATATTTCAGGGAGGGCGGGCCGTGTTGGATCGTCGATCCCGGTTTCGCTCCGCAGGCTGAGCAGATCATCACCCACGTTCGAGAGCATTCGCTACAGCCCGTAGCCGTCGTGCTCACCCACGCCCATCCGGACCACATCGCAGGCGTCGACGACGTTCGAGACAAGCTCGGCGCTCCGCCCGTCTATCTCGCCAAGGAGGAGTGGGACGGTTTGACCGATCCGATCGCCAACCTCTCGGGTTTGATGGGAGCGGCATTGGTTACCAAGGTGACCGATCCGATCGACCTGCCAGCCGGCGGTTCGCTCGAGTTTGACGGTACCACCTGGCAGATCTTCGACACCGCCGGCCACTCGCCCGGCGGGCGGACGCTTTACTGCGCCGAGCTTGGCATCGCCTTGGTCGGCGACGCGCTTTT
>JADFRO010000192.1 GCA_022561255.1 Planctomycetota bacterium
CCACCTGCTGCCCGGCGAGCGTGGCCAGCACGCGATGCGCTGCCGTCATGTGGGTCATAGCCGCGAAACTACGCAAACGCGACCGGCTGGTCAACAACCCCGCTTCTGCTGCGTCCTCCCCAACAGGCGACGTTTACGGTCCTGCGCTGCGCGGGTGAGCTCACTCGTCCCTCTGTGCCGGATTAATCCACATGGGTTCGGTGGAACCGAGTGCTACGGTTTGCTTCCTTCGCGGCTTGTTGCTGCTCAGCCGCCGCGAGTGTCAGACGATCGTCGACCCGCAGTTTCACGCGCAGCAGCAGCAAAGCCGTGTCAACTTGCGGGTCGTCCTCGGCACGATTGTTCTCGTCCGGCTGATCCAACGGCGGCAGTTTCTCCTTTTCGTCTTCGGCGGTAGCCAACTTCTCGCCGCCCTCCTCACCCTTGGCGTCCTTTTCCTTGTCATCCTTAGCCGCCGTGGCTTTGTCGTCGTCTTTCTTCGATTCGGGCTTGCGTGGCCCCAGTAGATTCGCGTCGCGCCACCTGCGCCCAAGGTTCACGCGTTCCCAGTACCTCAGGGGGACCACGATATCGGGATCAACCCCCCACGTGGTCGACGTCGGCTCCCGGTGGAGCGAAGCCCCGCTGGGCAGGTAGTACCGAGCCGTCGTGATCTTGAGCTTCGCTTCGGACGAGCTCAGTGAGATCAGGTTTTGCACGCTGAATTTTCCGAAGGTGCGCTCGCCGATCACTACGCCGCGGTGGTTGTCACGGATGGCACCGGAAACGATTTCCGAAGCGCTGGCGCTGTTTCGATCAACAAGCACAACCAACGGAACGTCGCGGTACGGACCGTCGCTGGTGACGACGAACTGCTGATCCTCGGCACGGTTGCGCCCCCTGGTGCTCACAACCCCCTCGCCGCGCTTTAAGAACAGCGAGGACATCTGCCAGGCTGCGTCCAACAGTCCGCCGGGGTTTCTTCGCAGATCGAGAATCAGCGCCTTTAGTCCGTTGGGCTGGAGCTCGCTCATCACGTTGCGCACGTCCTCGACGGTGTTCCGGGCGAAGTTGACGATGCGTATGTAACCGATACCGTTGTCCTTATCGCTCCAGTAATCCCACGTTCCGTCGAGCTTGCGATTCCAACCTTTCACCGACTGAATCTTGACTTTCCTCCGCACGAGGGGGAACTCGAGGCTTTCCTTCCCGCGCCGAATCGTAAGGGTTACAGGTGTGTCCTTGGGTCCCGTGATCGTCGTTACGACCTTGTTAATCGAAAAACCTTTCAGGGGCTGTCCGTCAACGTCCGTGATGACGTCGCCCGCCTGCACACCGGCGAAATAGGCCGGCGTGTCTTCCAGCGGTGTTACCACCTCCACTTCGTCCGCACGATTCTTGACAATCGAAATGCCAACGCCCACGAAGCTGCCGCGGGTGTGCTTGTCGAAAACGTCGGTTTCGCTAGGCCAGATGATCGACGTGAAGTCGTCGAGCGGCTTTAGAGCACCGCGCATCAGCTCATTAACAATGAGCTCTTCCGGTAGGCGGACGGTCTCTGCATTGATTTTCTTCACGACGCGGCGAAATCGCCTCACGCAGTCGCTACGATCGACGGACGCAGCCACCCGCACCTGGTCCAAGTGTCGCTGCACGCGCGCCCTGAAGTCGTTACGGTCGTCCGCGTTGCCCAAACCTTCGAACGTCTCCTGCGCCGTTTTGGACTCGGACAAGAGCAGCAATTGTTCCAATCCATGTTCCGTGATCGCCCTGAAATCCGGCTTCTCCACGTACACCAGTCCGACCAACTCCAGTGCGTACGCCGCGTCCCGCCACTGTGTTCGCGCGACCTTCTCTTCCCAGTGACTCTTCTCATCGAAGTTCGCATCCAAGCGCAGATGCGTGAGAACCTCACTCCCTAGCTTTCGATACCGAGGCTCCTGCTCGTAGATCGCCCCGAGACCCGCGTAGAGGTACCACGCCTCGCGCCATTCGTGTTTGCCGCGCAGCTCATCCGCTTTCTCCAACGCTTTGCCGACTAGCTGAAGTAGCCAATCCGATTCGAGCAGCGCGTCGCGATCCTCAGCCACCTCCTTCGCCCGAAACACGTGGTCCAAAGCCTTGGCATATTCCTTCCTCTCAATGCGAGCCTTGGCGTATCCGACGAACTTATCGAAATCTTCACGATCCAACGCGCGTCGCTTGATCTGCTTGGCTTCGTATTCTTCAAGCCAGGCGCGAACCTCACCGACCAGCTCGCTACCAGGAGCAATCTGTCGGATCGCGTCAGTGGCACCGGAGAACTCACCCTCGGCGACCAGCTCGGCGCTCTTCTGCCAGAGTACACTTCGCGACGCGGTGGCCGCCGGTGACTTGTCACCGGCCAAAACCAGCACGGGACCGAGCAGAACCAGGGCTACGCCGAGAATCCTGCCGCCCGTCAAAATGTCGCTTCGTCGCCGTGTGCGTCGCATCGAGACTCCTCTCCTTACGAAATCATCTTCTACCCAGTGCTCGTCCTACGCGGCGGAGGCCGGCCACGCTCGGTCTTGTAGCCCTTCCAGGCGCACATCGATGGGGCACGCTCCGTCTTGGAGGCTCACATCGATCGACGAAACGTGGGCGGACCCAACAAATAGTATACGAATCACCGCAACCAAGGTCCACTAAGTCATGCGCAAGCCGTGACGGAAACGGGACACGACCACGGCAAGCAATCCGCGCGGACCGCGAGGGGGTTTTCGGCGGAACGGGTGCCGCCGGTTAACTGTGACGCCTTTGGATGCTATAGGGTGGCAACGTGGCGACATTTTCGGACATTTTTTGCGCTCCGCGGCCCCCGCGCCCGCGCCGACGGAAACACTTTCACCAGGTAGCAATTGATACCTCCCGCCGTCCCGCTTAGCCTCCACGGCTGGGTCGGGCGGATTCGCAGGTACTTCGATCCGGAAGCGAACAGTTGTCTTCAATGAGTGAACGATCCTTTATTCGCGTCGTCGGAGCACGCCAGCATAACCTGAAGAACATCGACGTTGATCTCCCCCGTGGATTGATGACGGTCATCACCGGGCTCTCCGGATCGGGGAAAAGTTCACTCGCGTTTGACACCATCTACGCCGAGGGACAACGCAAGTACGTCGAATCTCTGTCCGCCCACGCGAGACAGTTTCTCGAGCAGATGCAAAAGCCGGACGTCGACCGCATCGAGGGTCTTTGTCCAACCATCGCCATCGAACAACGATCCACCGCCGCAAGCCCGCGCTCGACGGTGGCGACGACGACCGAAATTCACGACTACCTGCGCGTCCTGTTCGCTCGGGCGGGTGAGCCGCGGTGCTGGAAATGTGAGCGACCGATCGTGCGCCAGACGACGGCGCAAGTCGTCGATGCCGTTCTCGCCGGACCGCCGGGTCAGCGCATCGTGGTGCTCGCGCCGCTCGTCGACGCCCAACGCGGCCAGCACAAGACGATCCTCGAACAGATGATCAAAGAGGGATTCGTGCGGGTGCGGATCGACGGAGCGATCGTTCTACTCGAAGATACGGGCCCGCTGGCAGCGAACCGCCGACACACGATCGACGTGGTGATCGATCGACTGACCATCAAACCCGAAATGACCAGGCGCCTCGCCGACAGCGTGGAATTGGCCGCCCGCGTTTCCGGCGGACGCATTCTGGTCGCCGCCGAGATTGAGCCCGGCCACTGGTCCGACCAGGCGTACAGCTCTGCGCTGGCGTGTCCTGAACACGCGGACGTGCGCCTCGACGAGCTCACGCCTCAACTGTTCAGCTTCAACGCTCCGCTGGGCGCCTGCACTCTGTGTCGCGGTTTGGGTACGACCACGGAGTTCGATCTCGACCTGGTCGTGCCCGACACCAGCCGTAGCCTGGCCGACGGTACGATCGCCGCTTGGCGCAACCAGGGGCGGCGCCTCAACGCAATCTACGCCGAAACGCTTGAACGGTTCTGTAAGCAGTTTGACGTCCTGGCCGACATTCCGTTCCGCAACATCCCCGAACCGCTCCGCAACATCCTGATGAACGGGACAAGCAAGGCCGAGCACAAGCAGTACGCAGCGGACTTCGAGGGTGTGTTGCCGAATCTGCGCAAGCGCTGGGAGACGACTCAATCGGAATCAGCCAAGCAGCGCCTGCACGCCTTTATCGGTGAGTCGCCCTGCGAGCGATGCGGCGGTACCCGATTGACCGAGCAGGCGCTGTGCGTTCGGATCGGCGGCGTGAACATTGCCGACGTCTTACGCATGACCATTACGACGGCGGCGGTGTTTTTCGACAAGCTGACCCTCACCGGCGAACAGGCCGTGATCGCCAAACCGCTTCTGCGCGAGATTCGGCGGCGACTTCCCTTCCTCTGCGACGTCGGCGTTGGTTATCTCACGCTCGATCGTTCCAGCACGACACTCTCCGGCGGCGAGTTCCAGCGCATACGCCTGGCCACGCAAATCGGGAGTCAGTTGGCCGGCATCTGTTACGTGCTTGACGAACCCACCATAGGTCTGCATCCACGCGACACCCGACGCCTCGCGGACATCCTTTCTCGACTCACCGCGCTGGACAACACCGTCATCGTCGTCGAGCACGACGAAGGAATCATCGCCTGCGCCGACTATGTGATCGACATCGGACCCGGTGCTGGTGTGAAGGGCGGGCATGTGGTCGCAGCCGGCACGCTCGAAGAAGTTCTCGCCTGCGAAGAGTCGGTCACCGCCCGGTTTCTTACGGGAAAAACGGCCATCCTGCTCCCCGACGAGCGGCGCGAAGTCAACTGGGACAACGCCGTCGAGCTCCACGGCGTCACCGCCAACAACCTCAAAAACGTCAACGTGCGCTTTCCGCTGGGCTGCCTCGTCGCGGTTACCGGCGTATCCGGTAGCGGTAAGAGCACGCTCGTCCATCAGGTTCTGCATCGGGCGCTCCGGCGGAGGATCGACCGGGCGGGACGTCAGCCGGGCGCGTTCGAGCGCATCGTCGGCAGCGGCAACGTCGACAAGGTGATCGAGATCGATCAGTCCCCGATCGGTCGCACGCCTCGGAGCAACCCCGCCACCTACGTCGGCGTGTTCAACCTGATCCGTGATTTGTACGCACAAACCCGCGAGGCCAAGATCCGCGGCTACGGTCCCGCGCGATTCAGCTTCAACGTCAAGGGCGGTCGCTGCCATCTATGCGAAGGACAGGGCGTCAAGCGCATCACCATGCATTTTCTTCCCGACGTATTCGTTGAGTGTTCACAATGTCGCGGGACGCGCTACAACCGCGAGACACTCGAAGTGCGCTATCGCGGAAAGACGATTGCCGACGTGCTCGCCATGTCCGTGGGCGAGGCTGAGCAGTTCTTCGAGAACTTCAGCAACATCTCACGGCGGCTGCGAGCGCTCCGTGACGTCGGGCTTGGCTACCTCGCACTCGGCCAATCATCGGGCACGCTATCGGGAGGAGAGGCGCAGCGCGTCAAGCTCGCCTCCCAACTTCACCGTTCAGCCGAGGCACGCACGCTTTACCTGCTCGATGAACCGACCACGGGGCTACACTTCGCCGACGTGCGTAATCTGCTCATACTTCTCAACCGACTCGTGGATCGAGGCCACACCGTCGTGGTGATCGAACACAATCTTGATGTCATCAAGACCGCGGACTGGGTGATCGATCTCGGTCCCGAAGGCGGCGATGAAGGAGGTGAGGTCGTGGTCGAGGGCACGCCCGAAGAAATCGTCGCGTGCGAGCGAAGCCATACCGGTAGGTTTCTCAAGGATCGACTTGAGGGGCGATCGCTGCTCCAGACGCCTCGCGCGAGGTAAGCGACGCACTCTGACTCAGGAAGCGGACAAACTCAGGGACCGAGTGATACCCCTCTACGCGGGCCAGCGGATTCCCCACAGGATCAGCAACCACGAACGTCGGCGTGACCGGTACGCCGTAGCGTGCCGTAAGATCGCGCTCCTCCCACGCGTTAACGCGAACGGGGACAAATCCGGCAAGTGCCGCGTGCACAGCCGGCGTTCCCAACACACTCCGGTCCATGGCGGCGCACGGTGAGCAGCCCTCAGAATAAAACGCGATGACCAGCTTACGATCCGTCGAGGAGGCCTCGGAGAGTGCGCTTGCGAAATCAGAACCCCAGCCTGGTGGTGGCGCGGACGAGCGGCCGGTGAACACATACACGCACAGCACAGCCGTGATCAGCACGGTCGGACCCCAGCGGGTTAGCACGC
>JADFRO010000193.1 GCA_022561255.1 Planctomycetota bacterium
CCGTCAATCGATGCGCGACGCAGCACTAGGTAAGTCGAACCGGCGGGCGTACCGTCGGCGGCGGAGGCGACGTGGGCAAGACGACCGTAAACGTCGCTCCCTCTCCTTTCTTGCTTTCGAGTTGGATCGTTCCACCGAGCATGTGGACGAGGTCACGGGTGATGGCCAATCCCAATCCGCTACCTTCGTGCTCGCGCGTTCGCGAAGCGTCCACCTGATGGAATTTCTCGAAAACCCTCTGCCGATGTTCGGGGTCGATCCCCGGTCCGGTGTCACGAACCGATAGGAGAACACGCCGGTCATCGTGGGGCGTCACCGAAAGCGAGATGGTTCCTCTCCGCGGCGTGAACTTCACCGCGTTGCTCAATAGGTTGTAGAGGATCTGCTTGATCTTTCCGGAATCGTTGTGGAAAGGCGCAAGATCCTGGGCGAAGCTGACGTTTATGTGCTGACTGCGTTTGTCCGCCAGAGGTCGAATAAAATCGACCAAGTCTCCGCAAAGCTCGACGATCGAGAACTCGCTGATGTGCAGTTCCATCTTGCCCGCTTCGATTTTGGCGAGATCCAGCAGGTCGTTGATGATTTCGAGCAAGCTTCGTCCGCTCGTAAGAATGTTGTCCGAATAGCGCCCGAAGCGTTGCACATCGACGTCGCGGCTTTGCGCCGCGTCACGAAGTAGTTCGGCGAACCCGATGATCGAGACCAAAGGCGTCCGAAGCTCGTGCGTTACGTTGGCGAGAAACTCGTTCTTGACGCGGTTGGATTCGTAGAGCGCGACGTTCGTCTCGGCCAATTCGCCCAGACGAATGTCGAGCGACCGGTTGATCTTCCGTTGCTGATCCTGGGCTTCCTTCAAGTGATCCAGCATGTCGTTAAACGCTCGTGCGAGCTGTTCAAACTCGTCGCCGCTGGTGATCGATGCGCGCACACCGGTGTCACCCGTGGCGACTTGCTCCGCCGCTTCGCGCAGATTGGTCACCGGCGACAGAACCAGCCGCTGTGTGACGACATAAAAAACGAGAATCGCAAGGATCGCACCGCTGGCACCGGCGAGGGCGGTCACCACCGAATTCCACATCCCCCGGTCCTGGCGAACCGGAAGGCGAACGTCGATGATACCGCGAAGTGCCTCCGCGTGAGCATCGACAACGCTTCCTCGGACAGCCATCGCGAAGCGAAACCGTCGACCATTATCCTGAATGCGCCAATAGTACTCCTGTCCTCGGCTACGCGCGAGCCGGTCGATCGCGTCCCGTTGAAACCCAGGGCCCTGCTGCCCGATCTGCACGAACGTGGGTCGTTGATCCGCGGGCAGATCCAGATCGCGCGCCAGCGCCGGCCAGTGACTGTCGAGACGCCGTTGCATCTCGCTCCAATTCGCCCGTCGAGCGTCCACGGCCTGGTAGGCCGCAGAGGCGACGCGCTTCGCCTGCCACAGCATCGACTGCTCATTCAGCGCAGTCATCTGAAGCCATGGAAACGCCAGCGTTACCGCAATCGTCAGCAAGACAGCCGCCCCGAACAACAGGCTGATTTTGCGTGCAAGCGATACCCGAAACCAGTTTTCCCGCGACATGCGTGTAGTTTACCGTAATTTCCGACGCGCGTTGACCTCACAACAATCGACGTCTTACTCACGATCATCCGCGTTCCGTCACCGTATAATCGCGCTTCGACGCCTGCGTAGGAGGCGTCGAGGGGCTGGCGACTCACCCCCACCAGTCCGCCGGCGGTTTTCACTATGGACGAGACTCCGCTACCGTATTGAGCTGACCGTGATGACCGCACAATACTCAAACCGCTTGGAGAGGTTACACCAGCACCAAATGCTGCGGCGATGCCGCGCGTGCGCGATCCTACTCGCTGTAGCTTCCGGGTCGGCCGCCGCCATTCCTCCGTCGTTACCCGATGCGATTCCCCAAGACACCGTGGTTGCCTTTTTCGTGGACGCCAGACCCGAGCAGCCTGAGCCCACCTCCGTCGCATCGACCTTGGGAGTGGCGACCTTTCTGATGGACCAGATCTCCCGGTTCGGACTGTTCGGCAGCCTGGACGCCGAGTGCCGCGGCTGGATGGATGGGCTCGCATCGCTGTCGCTGTTGCGGGACCATCCCCACGCGGTCGCGTTGTTCGACGTCCGCGCAGGAAAGCTCAAAGACGGAGGGCACCGACTTGCGGGAGTGAACGCGGCGCTCGTGGTCCACACCGCCGGCGATAACGCGAAGATCGAACAGCGCATTCAGCAACTACTCAATACCCACACGAACAGCGATGAATCCCGGTTGGCCACGACGACCTCGGATGGGCGGCCGATCTTTACGTTTCGCGACCGGCGACTTCCCGATTGGTTCGTCGTCAACTGGGGCGTCGTTGGCGAGTACTACGTCGTCGCTCTGGGCGAGGGCAGCTTCCAGAAGATCGTCGACGTGCTAGACGATCGCGCGCAGTCGCTCGCGGCTGATGCGTGGTTCAAGAAGGCGTTCGACAAAGTCCGTGGCCCCAAGGCGTTCTTCGCGATCACGGCTCGCTTCGATCGCATCGAGGCGGCGGCTGACACGGATCTCGCGAAGAAAATCGCCCGCGTTCGTAAGGCGGTTCAGCTCGAAGATGTGGAGCGTGGCGTGTGGAGCGTCGTGTTCGACGATCGCGCGGTGCGCGCCCAGGGAATTGTTCGGCGCGGCGGGCGTAGCGATCCGCAGTCGCTCACCACGCTACAGATCGGTGGGGTCGCTCCGGAGCGGCTGATCCCTGCGGATGCTACGGCCTATGCGATGCTCGACGTCGCTCCACAACGGTTTCTTAGCGGCCTCAGCGAGGCGTACCTGGCATCTCGCAGCCTCAACGCCCGCGAATCATCGCGCCGGTATTGGCGCGAACTTCAGCGAGAGGCTGAGGTCTCCATCGAGCGCGACATCGTTTCCCGGCTCGGGCGAGGCGTCGTGATCCACAACGCGCCACCGCACCCGCTGAGGCTACCGCTGATGTGGACCTTGTGGCTCCCCATCCAGCGCGAGCCCGAAACGTTGCACGCCGGCATCGACCGGTTGTTCAAGGCCTGGCAGCATCAACTCGCCAACGACGGAATGCTGCGGCTTCGCAAAGATGCCGACGGCGTCTGGTATCTGTTCTTCGGCATCAACGGACCCGCTCTGGGAATGACCGATCGATGGCTCGTGATCAGCTTTTCACCCCCGGCCGTGCGCCAGAGCATTGCCTTTCTGAAAACCCTGGCCGCAGAGCCGCTTCCCGACCCGACACCCGAGGGCACAAACCATTAGAGCACTCCTGCCATTAGCGCATTTCTTCGCGCCGAGCCGCGGGATCTCCTGCGGAGCGCAGCTTGCCCGCGCGGTTTCGCCACATGGGTCTGAACAGAGCCGCGACCGTAAGGGATCGAAACGCGAGGCGCGCAGCGTCCGGAGTTTGCTGCGCGGATGTCGACACTCGTGGCAGCGCCAGGTTCAATGCCGCCCGGTCGACGCTTCGTCCGAATTGGGTCGACCGAGAAGCTGCGTCAGCGGCTCGAGCAGCGTCGTATCGCCCGTCATGCGCAACCGACCGCCACGAATTGCATCGAACGCCTCTTTCTCGCCGTTGACGATGCATAGCCAAGCGTCTGCGTCCGTCTCGATCGCCAGGTCTGGTTTCCCAATCAGCCCAGCGCGAACTTCGAGTCCGACGTCATGAAACGTGACCGTGTACGGTTTCGCGCTCGCCCGGTCCGGTGACGCGTCGAAGCGAAACTGAGCGCAGCCGCTTCGCGCATTACGGACAACGCCTTCTTTCGCTCGTCGCGCGATGGTTTCGAAGAATGCGTCGATCGATCGGATGGGCGGAGCTTTGTCTTGTGATGCGCTGGCCATGTAATTGTGAAGCCAGTCGATGGCGCCGCCGATGGCGACGCGATGCGCCTCCTGTCGAATTCGCGGCTCCGACGTCTTCGCTACCGCGCGGATCAGCGCTTTGTCACCGGCATCGAGGCGCCGCCGCCCTCGATAAGCTTGTGTGAATCGCACCACGTCGTTTCGATGCTGAAATGGCGCGAGCGTCGCTGCCAGGTCTGCCAGGTCGGAGATAACGCCGTTTCGAGGCACGGCCCGGCCGTACAAGCGGCCACGACGGTCTGGGTCGAGCAAAATCAACTCCCATCGCCCCGCGGTACCGTTTCGCACCAGAATGTTGCGGCCAAAAAGTCCCCCGTGCATCACGCCGGCCTCGTGCATTTTTCGTACGGTTTCGGCGAGCGTCTCGGTGAAGCGCCGTCGGTCCTGCCTGGAGAACGATTCATCCGTCGCGTACCGTACCGCGAACCGATCGAGCGGGATCGCGTTCCCCTCGGCTTCGGTGATCAAAACGCACGCGCGCAGAAATCCCCACCGCCTCTGCTCCGCGTACGCGATCGGACGGACCGCCCGGATGCCCCGCGCGCGCATGGCTTGCAGAAACGCGAACTCAAACCGTGCGCGACTCGCCCCAAACAGCGTACCGCGAAACATTCCAGCCAGTCGCGCCCGCCAGCCTCGATAGCGGTAGCGCTTGATGAAGACCGCAGGCGGGGCGCCCTCGATCTCTTCCAACGATCGGCTGAACGTTTCCGACGATCCGCTAATCGCTGCCACCGAGTTCGGTCGCAGCTTCAACACCGCCCGGACCGAGCCAAGACCCGCGCGCGCGAGCCAGTTCCGATCAGCCGGGTCGACCTCAAGATGTTCGTTACGGAGTGCCATGGTCAAAGCAATCGACGGTCGAGCGATCGTGGTCGCCGGTGGCGTTGTCGTCAAGACGATGGTGGCTTGCGCGGTCGAAAGCGATCAGAAGCGGGTGTCCATAAAAGAGGCCCGGTGGGGTGGACCGGGCCCTAGGGAACCGTCCAATGGGGGATTGGACGGCGAGTAAGCTTAACTTCTGCAGCAGTCGACGATACACCCTGCGACTGGCGCACCGGAACCGATAACCCGACGGCTACCCGTACCGGCTGGTCCTATTATAGCCACAACGTCTCTACGATTGAAGCCCCGCCAGCTCTTTTTTTCACCCTCCCGGTAATAGCTTCCGATCCAAAAAATGACCGGAATCGAGCGCTCTTCTTTGGGTGCTGGGGCTGGCGAACCCTTGCATGATGCCACCACCGGTGAGGTTATCGGAACCTCTTGCCCCGCCCTCGCGGCACGAATTGACACCTGGGGCCGCCTTTTTATACTGCCCGAACCCTCGCGGGCGGCTTTTGGAAGCGGCGCGGATCCTTCAGGCCCCAACGCGAAGAAACCAGTCCACGGGTCCGAAACCGGATGTTGATCTTTCGTTGGGTCGACCGTCTGGTCGTGCTGTTCCTGATCGCTGTGCCCGCTGTAGCCCAGTCCCCACCGCCCATCGCCGACCGCGTCGACACGCCCCTGCTTCCGACCGGAATCACCGAACTACCCATCGAGCTAAACGCTCAGTTGGTCCACGTTTTCAAGGACCGCGACGGCGGAGACGCACTGCATTGCATCGGCGACTTTGTTCTGACGCTTGGCGACGGTGACGCCCAGCAGCTTCGAGCCAGTGAGGCGGTGATCTGGCTCGCCAATCGGGAGTATCAGGGCAGGCCCTATCGCCACCTGCAGATGCTCCTCTGGCGCAACGTCGAAGTATACGAGCTTGCCGGGACGGTCACGGCCGCCCCGGCGCTGTTCATTACGGTCAGCAGTTTCGGGACCATCACGACCCACGCGGACGATGTCGCTCTTTCACCGCCGAGCGGCACGCTCGACACGGAGATCTATCGCCAGGGCAACACGATTCGTACCGCGCTTGCTTCCGGTACGTTTCGACCGACCGCCACGACGGCGCTGTTTGGTATCTTCGACCCTACGGGACTCGGAAAGGACCGCCGGAAGAAGGCGGCCCCGCGCCCCGTGATTCATTTCCAGTCCGGCCATTTGATTATGGATAACGTGAACGGGCGTCGCGTCATCACGATGACCGGGGGGATCTATCTCTCACGTGGAATTCCTGCAAGCAGTACGTTCCTTGAGATCCAGGCGGACGCAGCCGTCGTGTTCTTCGCCCCGGATGAAGACACGCCCGGTGTTGCGCCACCGTCAGGTGCCGGTTTGGGCGGAGCGTCTCGCGCGGACTCGCGCCCCGCACCGCCGACGCAATCACCGTTGACGAAAGCCCCCGACCGCGACGTTG
>JADFRO010000194.1 GCA_022561255.1 Planctomycetota bacterium
CGCAGACGTCATTCGCCGCAACACGGACATATCGTCCGAGATCGACGATAACGTGTTCGTTGTCCCACTCGGCCCACTCGTTCCTACGGTCTCACAGTGGGGAGTCGTCGTGCTCGCCCTGCTGCTGCTTGTCGGCGGGACACTCGGCGCGGCTCGACGCCGACGGGCGGCGTAAACCGTCACAACCGAAGCGAAAGTGTGTCATTCCCTATCGCGGAAGAGCCTCGACCACACCGCCGTCGACCGGAAGAATCGCGCCGGTCGTCGGCGTTAGGTTGCTCGCAAAGAATACCACCGCGTTGCCGACGTGGCGGGCGTGGACGGTGGTCTTCAATAGATTGCGCCGGCGGTAATACTCCGGCAGATCGTCGACTTTCATGTTGCGTTTCTTCGCACGATCGGGTCCGACTTCTCGCCAAAGCCCGGAAGGCACTTCCGCGTCGCCGAAAACCGCGTCGGGCGTGATCATGTTGACACGAATGCCGTACTCGGCGAGTTCCAACGTGGCCACCCTCCCGAGTTGGTGAGCGGCTGCCTTGGAAGCGCTGTAGGCGCCGAACTCCCGGCCCGGACCGAGTACGTTCTTGCTGGATATCACGATCACGTTGCCACCGATGTGCTGCGATCTCAAACGGCGAGCTCCCTCTCGCAGGAAAAGCAGACAGCCTGTCGCGTTGACGTCCATCACGCGCCGGAAGTCGGCGACGTCAAGCTCGTCGAGTGAGGCGACGTGAGCAACGCCCGCGTTGGGGACCACAACGTCGACGCCGCCGAACGCCCGCAGAACCTCGTCGAAACCGGCTATCACGCTACGTTCGTCGGTGACGTCCATTACGACACCCATCGCAGCGTCCGCTCCGCAGTCCGCGTTGATTCGTTCAACGGCAACGGCAAGGCGATCACCATCGACGTCGGTCACGGCGATGTGGGCGCCGGCGTCCGCACACGCACGCCCGATGGCCGAGCCGATCGCTCCCGCCCCACCACTGATGACGACCACTTGGCCCGTAAGCGGCTGCACGGTATCGGCACTTAGCTTGGCCCGCTGTAGACCCCGGTATTCCATCTCGAAGAGGTGGCGATCGCACAGTGAGACGAACGAACCGATCAGGGTTGCCCGCATTTTCGTATGGATCGTATGCTCGGCGATGTCGGCTGCGATTTGCGCGTCACGCTTGCTGCGTCCCCAACACAGCAGGCCCGCACCGGGCAGGATCACGACACGAGGCGATGGGTCGATGCCATCCATCGATCCGCCGTTTTCGGTAACGTAGGCGCTGTAGTCGCGCCGGTAGCGCTCCACTTCCTGCGTGAGTTGCTCCCGCAGAGCCTTTGGATCGTCCCATCGCGGATTCCCAACCAGCATAAAACGCGGCTTGGTACGGATCAGATGGTCCGAAGTGAGCGGCCCCGTCGCGGCGATTTGCTCTATCTCACGACTGTTAACGACCGTCATCAACTCGTCGCCGGAGCGCCATTCCAGTATCGAGCGGGCGAGCGGACGGTCTTCGCAGCCCGTCTCGTGAGCGAGCAAGCCTCGAAGCATCGGGGCGACGCGGACGGTAAGTTCACCAGGACTCTCATCGATCCGAAAGACGCTTGTGGGCGCTCGACCGCGCAAGCGCTTCTCAAGGAAGCGCTCGCACGCGTCAACTATGGCGATGTGTCGTTCGTAGGAGGTCCGCGCGTCATCACCGAAGGTGACCAACCCGTGCTGAAGCAGTACGACGCCTTCGACTTTAGGATTGGCGTTGACCGCGTCATCCACAACCTTGGCCAGCTCAAACCCCGGCTGAACGTAGGGGACGACAGCCACGCGGTCGCCCAAAGCGTCGCGAATCGCACGTTCCCCGTCCTCCTGATTGGTCAACGCCAAGACAGCGTCGGCGTGACTGTGATCGACATACGCATGGGGAAGGAATATGTGGAGCAGCGCCTCGATCGACGGCGTCGGCCCTCGTGCATCGAGGAGACTCCGGCGAACCTCGTTAACCATCGCGTCGTCTTCAAGCGCATTGAGCGTACGAAGCCTTCGCAGTGCATCGATCGCAACGGCTGGCAGGTCGTCTGGCGTTGCACACGCGAGATCGCTGCCCGAGGCCTTGATGCAGACGGCGTCGACGTCTTCACCTATGGCCGTGCGACGGCGCAGCTTAACGGAAACATTACCGCCGCCATGCAGCACAAGATCAGGATCGGCGCCGATCAGTCGAGCGGTGTAGAGCCGAAGTGCAAGCTGCTCGCCACAATCGTCGCCCCACCGACCGAGCGCGTCCGCAACTCCCTGCTGACTCCAGCGACTTTTCATCTCGGCAGCGCTTTGTGGTGTCGCAACGCGACGACATCGGTGATCATGGCATACGGGGGCATGGAGGCTCGATTTCTACGTCGTGGAGCAGCGACACCTCACCGTCACGCGGTCGCGCCCGCCACAGCCTTGCCAGCGTCGCGCTGGAACGCTTCCCACGCCTGCTCGTCGCTGCACCCATCGTGAACGATACTTCTCACCGCTCGGATCATCGCTACGGGCCACTTGGACTGAAAAATGTTGCGCCCCATGTCGACACCGACCGCGCCCGTGGATACGGCGTTGTACGCGAGCTTCAACGCGTCGCGCTCGTCGATCTTTTTTCCACCCGCGATCACGACCGGAACGGGACAACCGGCCACGACCTTCTCGAAACCTTCACAGTAGTACGTCTTGACGACTGAGGCGCCGAGTTCGGCCGCGATGCGACAGGCAAGACCGAGATAGCGCGCGTCGCGGGTCATGCTCTTCCCCACGGCTGTCACCGCCAGGACCGGAACGCCGTACTTCTGCCCGCGGTCACAGAGCGTCGCCAGGTTGCCGAGCGTTTGCTTCTCGTGGTCCGAGCCAACGAAGACGGAAACGGCGACGGCTGCGACGTTAAGCCGCAGCGCGTCTTCCATCGAAACGGTGATCTCCTCGTCCGAAAGATCGTCTTTCAGCACGCTCGTTCCGCCCGATACGCGCAGCACGATCGGAGTGCGTTGGCCTGGGTCGATCTGACTTCGCAAGACGCCGCGTGTGAGCATGAGGGCGTCCGCGTATTTCAGTAGCGGCGCGACGGTCTCGCCCGGACGTTCGAGCCCGGTCGTCGGGCCCTGAAAATACCCGTGGTCGATCGCGAGCATCACGCACCGCCCGGTAGCCGGCTTGATGATCCCTGCCAGCCGGTTTTGCATTCCCCAATCCATGACATCACTCCTCGCTGTCGCCGCCTCGATTTATCTTCGCCAAGCGTAGCAGACTCGACCCGTGTTTCAAGACGTCCGCGAACCGGAATCCTTGCCCGGACGCAGCGACGCGGCGAGTCCCTTTAGTCCTAGCGCAAACGCGCCGAGGGCGTAAACGACCACGCCAACGACGATCAAGACTGCCAATCGTACCGGTGGACTCGTGCCCAAGACGTGCCATAAGAAACTCGTGTGGGTTAGCGTCAAAAGTGCCGCCGCCATGCCACCCGTCGCCGCGACCATTCGCCAGACGTCAGGCCAAAGCGACCGCCATCGCAACTCCGGCAAGACTCGCCGCAACCTGAACATAAGCCACACGACCTGGATGGTCGCGCAAACGGCCGTGGCGAGTGCAAGCCCCCGCTCCTCCATGACGAAAACCAAGCTGAGGTTCAGACCAAGATTCACAACCACCATGACCAACGCGGCGCGCGCCGGTGTCGCACTATCTTTCAGCGCATAAAACGCGCGAACCACGAGGTGCTGGAGGAAATAGGCCACCAAACCTGCGCTGTACAGAAGCAGCGTCGACGACACGCGCCCGGTCGCGACCGCATCGAACTCCCCTCGCTCAAACAGCGACGCGACCAGCGGTTCCGCCACCAACATCAGCCCGACGGACGACGGAAGCGCAACCAACAACGCCATTCGCACGCCGCGTGAGAGCGTGGACGCCAGACCCACGCGGTCCCCCTCCGCCGCCTTGGCCGAAAGCACGGGAAAAACCGCCGTGGCGATCGAGATGCCCATCACACCGAGCGGAAGCTGATACAAAAAGTGCGCGTAACCCAGAACCGCCGGACCGACGCGCTGCCCGTCTTCAGCGAAGACAAACAGGTAGGCAATCACGACGTCGGCCAGCGTATTGATCTGAACCGCCGCCAACCCGAGCACCATCGGGGCCATCAGTCGCACGACGCGCCCCATGTATGGATCCCGAAACGATACGTTGAACAACGGGAAGAAGGAGATGCGACGCAACGCCAGCAGAGTGACGAGCACCTGCGCGATGCCGGCCGCAAGAACGGCATACCCGATCAGATACATCAGCCTCGGACCTGAGAGTCCAAGCGTCGTTGCTCCAACGACGACCGCCAGGACAATCGCGATGTTGAGAAGGATCGGCAGTGCCGCGGGAACGGCGAAGTGGCGTCGCACGTTGAGCACACCGCCAGCCACCGCCGCTGCACAGATCAACGCGGCGTACGGCAGGAGCAAGGCCGTAAGCTCCAGGGCCAGGTCATCCTCGACCGTCCGCCATCCCGCGATCACAAGCTCAGCCAGCACGACGGCTAAGCCCAGCGTTAGGACCAGCGCAACCAGCAGAGACCCAACAAAACGCCGCGACGGCTCCTCGCCCCGCTCCTTGAGGCTGTCGGTTAGCGTTGGGATCATCGCCGCCGACAAAGCCCCTTCGCCAAACAGTCGCCTTGCGAGATTGGGGATCTGGAAGGCCGTTCGGAAGGCGGAGAGCAACTCGCTCGTACTAAAGAAATAGCTGAAGACGACCTCGCGAGCGAGGCCGAAAACGCGCGAAGTAAGGGTGAATACGGCGATCAGCCCGGCGGAGGCTGCGAATCGGCTGGAACTTGCCATCGCCGGCTACGATAGAGTCGCCCACTAGGACTGACAAGCAACCGACCGCTGTGGGCCCGCCGGTTGGTTTTGTGTCTCGGCGGCGCTGCGATTTTTCCGATGGAGCTACTGGTCGAATCCCGAGGGAATCTTATAATCCCTGGGTGGTTGGGGCTGGTGTCAACTTAGGTTGCGGAGAGTTCTTCCATGTCTCATATTGTCGCCGAACCCTGCATCAAGTGCAGATATACGGATTGCGTAGCCGTCTGCCCCGTCGATTGCTTTCACGAGGGCGTCAACTTCCTCGTCATCGATCCAGAGGTCTGCATCGACTGCGGCCTTTGTCCGCCGGAATGTCCGACGACCGCGATCTTCGCCGAGGAGGATCTGCCCGACAAGTGGTCCGACTTCATCGAGCTCAACGCCAAGTATTCGCCCGATTGGCCCGTCATCGACGCCCAGAAGGAACCGCTCCCCGAGGCCGACGAACAAGCCAAGATCGAAGACAAGCGCGAGATGCTCGATCCCAATCCCTTCGCCGCTTGACGTTGTCCGCCGGTTGAGACTGTTCACCGGTTGAGACTGTTCACCGGTTGACGTTGTTCATCGGTTGAGACCGCCGGGCCGTTTGAGATCGCAGCACCATTTGACGTCGTCCACCGGTTGACGTCGCTGCGATACTGGTCGCATCCGTTCCCCCGCTGACGTCGCCGTGATACCGATCGTATTCGTCCCCCCTTGCCAAGGGGGGACTACAGGGGGGTCTCGTGCTGACGTGGAGCTTTTGCTCATCCGCGCCCGGCCTTGCACTCATCTGCGTAATCTCACCCACCTGCGTAAGACGCTTGCGGCGGGCAAAGTCGCACCGCGCAGAAGTAGCGCGCCCTACATAAGCTACCTTCCTTTCTTGTAATCGAATTATGCAAGAATGCTTGACTGCCGCGCGAAGTCGCGTATGCTTCAAGATAGAGTATGACGTGTGTCGGTAGATGAATGGCGGAGTCGGCGGCGAACGCTCTATATATGATCATTCGTTTGTAATTACTGCGACCTCGTTCGCTTTGCCCTTATCATACCGTTCCTGGTCCCCCTCCTTCCTCATCACCACACGCCTCTTGTACGCAGACTAGCGATGTTGCCGCAGGCTGGTAGCGCCGTTCGCGAAACCGCGCGGGATGTGCGCCTACTCGGTCCGGGCACTTGTTCTGCCTCTGGAGAAAACGCATGCATTCTACGACCACAGAGAGAACGAAGGGTCGTCGGGTCCGGCTGTATTCCGGGCGAGGGTGTGCGTTGGTGGCGTTGATCCTAGGCATGGGCGCCGCGCAGGGGCTGGCCCAGTG
>JADFRO010000195.1 GCA_022561255.1 Planctomycetota bacterium
ATTCTCGTTATCGGGCCCGAGGCGTTGCCGCTCGACGCGTCCCCGGCCGCTGCGTCATCAGCGGAAGACACGCCTTGCGGCCCAATCGGCGACGGTTTCTTTATGTTACCCACAACGCCGAGCATCCCGGTCCCGACGACGCCCGATTGGACCGACTCCGCGAGGTTGGCTTTCGCAATCTGCTCAGGCGGTGCGATCGCGGAAGCATCTTCCCCCTTTGTGTCGCCGCTGGGAGCGGGCGATTCATCTGCAGACCCATCCGCTTGCTCTGCCGGCTGTTCGGTGAACTCCGACATCGACTCGCGAACAGCACTGGAAGATCCGCCGGAGTCCGGCGCGATCTCCTTCGCCGTCTCGTCGACGAGATCCTCCAGCTTGCTCAACTCCGAGTCGAGGCTAGCCGCATCAACCGCGGGGGGGCTTGGCGAAGCATCTGACGGCGCGGAAGCCGATGGCGGAGGTGCTTCGCCCAGTTCCACCGCGAGATCGGCCGCCAAGGCGGCCGCCTGGGCCAGCGCAGCCTCGAGGTCGCTGGTGGCGGACGACTTGGCGCCGCTGGCCGAACCGGCGCGGTCTTGATCGCTTTGGTCAGACATCTCGCCCACTCGGGGATAGAATCGAGTTCGGCGGTGCCCGGGCACACTCGTCGCCCGCATGGCCCGCATCGTCCCTTATCGGTCCTACGCACGTTTCAGGTGAGGTTGCCGGGATCAAATGATCGTGGATAATCCCTTCCATGAACTCGATTCGCCTCTTTTGCCCAAATCTGGCCGTTGGGACGAGCACGGTCTCGGAAGATGAAGCCCATCACGCCGCAGTTGTCCTTCGGGCGCGCGACGGTGCTGCGGTAACGCTCTTTGATGGCGCGGGCGGCGAAGCCGCGGGCACGATCGTGCACATTAGTAAGCGTGGGCTGCGCGTCGAGGTGGCTCGCGTCGACCAACGTCCGTTCGACGCGGCATACAGAATCACGCTGGCCGTGGCGATGGGAAAGGCCCACCGGCAAGGCTATCTCATCGAGAAATGCACGGAGCTAGGCGTCGCGGAGATTTGGCCCATCTACGCCGAGCGCAGCGTCGCGCGCCCGAGAGCCTCCGCCGTCGGCAAATGGACCCGGCGCGCGGTCGAGGCTGCGAAGCAATCCCGCAGCGCATGGGTTCCGACCATCGCCCCACCACAGGAATTCGGCGTTTCTCTCCAACGCGCCAAGGAGTTCGACGCTTGCTGCGTCACCGACGTGGATGCTTCACTGCCACCGTTCAGTTCCTTCCTTGCGAAACAGGCTATCGGCGGTCGCCTTCTCGTATGGGGGGGACCGGAGGGCGGGTGGTCAGAGTCGGAACGACAAGCCGCATCCGGCGCAGGGGCAATCCGCGCACGCCTCGCAACTACCGTTCTTCGCACGGAGACGGCAGCCGTCGCCGTCTGCGCAGCAGCCGCGCTGACGGTACAAGCTGAATCGTGCTCACCGAACGAACAGAAATGACCCGTTTGAGGTAACGAGCCCGGGCGCGATCGGGCCCAAGTTGCGACGTATTCGGGAGCCAGTTCCGCTGTACCTGCGTTGCGGTTGGTTTTCGATACAATGACGTCATGCGACTGATGCGCGAGATTCGATGCTTCGCGACGGATGGTAACGCGACCTGCCAGAACTCATGGGCGGGATCGAGCGAGCGCGACGCAGTCGCTCCGTTCTGGGTACTGCGAGCCGTGATCGACGGGCCGGTCGCCCCGCAAACCGGTTATCTCTGCGACATCAAAGAGATCGACGCCGTGCTTCGAACCGAGGTGCTACCGCAGTTGGTCGCCGAGAAATCGGCGGAACTCGGCCTGGCCGCGCTCGCCTCGCGTCTTGTGGGTGCCGCGTCCACGGCGGCGGCTCAACTTCCATCGCCCACGAAACTGCTTTCGTTGGAGCTGTCACTATCCCCCTACACGAAACTGGCCATTTCAACCGGAGCCCTGCAGATGATCGAACTTACGCACGCGTACGAGTTTTCGGCCGCCCATCGCTTGTCGTGTAAGGATCTGAGCGACGAAGAAAATCGACGTATTTTCGGCAAATGCAGCAATCCCAACGGTCACGGGCACAACTACGTGCTCGAGGTGACCGTCACCGGCCCGCTCGATGAGGCGACCGGAACGGTCACCGATCTTGGGCATCTGGATCGCATCGTCCGTGAGCTTGTGGTGGAACCCTTCGACCACAAGCATCTCAACGTCGAGCTCGCCGAGTTCGCCACCCTCAACCCCACAGTCGAGAACATCGCCCTGGTTGTTTGGAACCGTCTCGTGGACGCATTGGATCGTTGCCGACTGGCGAAAGTGCGCGTCTGGGAGACGCCCAAGACCTACGCCGAGTACTCCGGTAGCGGCTAACCGGAAGCGGCGACGCCCACACAAAACCCGTCCCATAACCAACGATCGACCGCTACCGAACGAATTGTATCTTTGGGAGTAGGTTGGACGGGCTCGGCGAGAGCCCCACACCGACCAAGGTGACGGGTCGCATCGTGGACCCGAACGCGACAACCATACCAAACTGGACTCACGCGGATCGCGCTCCGTGTGCGGGCGTCGCTGTGCGTCGCTCGGAGCGCATACGACCAACGATAGACGGGACGCCCCGACGTGGACGGCAAACAACTCGAATCCGTCAGTCGAGCCTACGCGCGCCGGGTGCACCGCACGGTGGTGTTCCTCCTGGCGTTCGCCGTCCTGTCGTTCGCCGGCGCAAGCGCCCGCCTTCTTCGCGCCGAGACCGCCCGCTCCATCCAGGAACAAGCACAACTCTGCGCAGCGGCGATTATGGCTGTCGACGAGGCGGCCTACGCGGAGCGTTTCCAAGCGTTGCGGAATCGCTTCGACAACCTGGTTGCGGTCGCGGTGCTCGACCCATTCGGAAGCGTCCGCCGCGTCTATCCGGACCACACCGCGCACCGTGAGGTAGTACGGGCGGTGCTCGCCGACGCCGACGGTTCGATCCAAACGACGTCACCCACTAGCGGAGACACGTGCAGGATAGCGTCCGGACTTGTACGCATCGGCGGAGCCTTTTCGCCCTACCAGGAGAGCTTGCTCGTTCTGATCGAACAGAATCTTCCCCGAACGAGTTGGATCGGCGCGACGGTCGTATTCGGCCTGTTCGTCGGCGCGATGGCACTGATATGCATTCGATCGCTACGCCGCTGGTTCGACCGCCAGGTCGCGGGACCGTTGGCCCTTCTTGCGTTGGGGCCTCAAGAGCTCAGGGCCAAATCCGCTCACATCCGCCGCCTGTCACGTCCGCGCTGGCGCGAGACGGAACAGATCGCCGCACGGTTTCTTGAACTTGCCGAGTCACTAAACGAGACGGATGCCCGAAACGCACGCCTCGAACGCGAGAGCGAGCACAAGCTGCAGCGCCGTCAGCGGCAATTCGATCAACAGTTGCGCCGCGCCAAAACCAAGGCCTTGACCGATCCGCTCACCGGGCTGCGGAATCGCACGTTCCTCGAGGAAGAACTGGAGCGGCTGTTTGAAGAGGCTCGAGCCGACGGCAAGCAGCTATCAGCCGTCATGATCGACCTGGACAACTTCAAGTCCTACAACGACGCTCACGGCCATCAGGTCGGCGACGCTTTGCTGCGCTTTGTCGGAGCGCTGTTACGCGGCTCCATCCGCCCGAGCGACCACGCCGTCCGCTACGGCGGGGACGAGTTCCTCCTTCTGCTTCCAGGGGCAAGCGAGGAGCAGGCCGCCACGATCGCCGAGCGACTCGTCAAGCTCTTCGCTCAATACACCTTCCGCCTCCGGCGCGGCGGCGGGCCGTCCCTTAGCGCAGGGGTCGCGGCGACCACGGGCACGAAGTGCAAAGATGGCTATACGCTCGTTTCCAAGGCGGATTCCGCGCTGTACGCGGCGAAAGCATCGGGCAAGAACAGGATCGCCCTGGCGTCGGACAACGAAACCTCGAAAAAGTGCGCCCAACCCCGCGCTCCCCTGCAGCGATCCTGACGTCCAGGTCTGCCGCTCGAAGCGACCCGCCGCTGGCTCCCGGTCCGTTGAAGAACCCGCTGCGCGACGTTACGATCGACCGCCGGCAGTTGTCACGCGAAGACCGTAATCTGAAGAATGGACGAAACGGCGTTGCCAAAACCGCGATCTTTTACGGTTTTCTTCCCCTGCTACAACGAAGAAGCCAACGTGGAAAACACGACGCGGGCAGCCCTGCGCGCTTTCGAGCGCGTGTGTGACGACTTCGAGATCATCATCGTCAACGACGGAAGCTCCGACGGGACCGCTGAAATCGCCGACCGACTCGCTCGCGAGGATTCGCGCGTTCGGGCCGTCCACAACAACCCCAATCTCGGATACGGCGGTGCGCTGCAGCGTGGGTTTCGCGAGGCGCGCAAGGAGTGGATCTTCTACACCGACGGGGACGGCCAGTTCGACTTCGAGGAAGTCGACAAGCTCCTCCCACTTCTGGACGACTACGACATCGCCAGCGCCTACCGCCTCAATCGTAGCGACTCACTGATGCGAAAGCTCAATGCGTTCGGCTGGAGCTGCCTGGTCAACGCCGTGTTTCGCCTGCGACTCCGCGACATCGACTGCGCGTTCAAGATCTTCCCCAAGAAGCTCTTCGACGAAATCGAGATGAAGTCAACCGGCGCACTGATCGACACGGAAATCCTTGCACGAGCCAAACAACTTGGCTACACGATCGGACAGGTCGGCGTACACCACTATCCGCGTACCGCGGGGGAACAGTCGGGGGCCAACCTGAGCGTCATCGTTCGAGCCTTTAAGGAACTGTTTCTGCTACGCCGCGACATCCGATCCACAAAGAGCCGCACCCGAAAAACGAACGCTGGGTAAGTCCTTGCATCACGCGGCGTTCGCTTGTAACGTCCCGCCGGATGGGTGGGCGCCGCGCCTTCCGACGTTACACACAAGACGATGAGAAGGCCGCTTGAAGTACGGAGAGCATGAGATGAAACCGTTTTCAAACACGATAGGTTGGTTCGCCTTTGTAGCCCTCGTGGGCGTCGGTGGCTGTGGAGGCGGCTTTGGCAACGGCAGTACCGGCCTAACGCCCGAACAGCAGGCGGCTGTCGATTCCGTCGTCGAGCAAATCGAAGCATCGGCTCGAGCGCTGGCAAGTCTGACTGACGGATTCAGCGGAATCGATGATGAGACAGACCAAGAGTTCGGCGAGTGCCCGGTAGTCACGGCCTCCTTCGCCGACGGTGTCACGAGCCTAACGCTCGATTTCCCGGACGACTGTGTCAACGACTACTTCGGCGATACCCCTCTTTCGGGTAGCGTGTCTTTGACCTTCGACGTATCCTCCCGCGCCTACGACGTCACCTTCAACGATCTAAGTACGGGTGACGAAACGGTGACCGGTACGCTTGGTCTCGAACTGACGCGCGAGGGTCTTCGCCTGACTCTCGTCGGCAACATGAATATTTCGACGACGGGTGTGGGCACGGTCGTCGGCACGTTAAGCCTGCGCTTCGACGTAAGCGCCGGTACGATTACCATCGTGGACGGGAGTCTGACGCTCACCGACGAGGACGGCGTTTCCCAGGCCGTCACCGTCACCGACCTGCTGTTTCGACCGCGCGACAACCTTAACTTCATTCCGGAGGCGGGGACGATCACGTTCCAGATCGCCGACATCGGACTCGGCTTGGGCACGCAAACGGTAACGATCACATTCGACGATCAATCGCCCGTCGACGGGACCGTCGACGTGACGATCGGCGGGGTCACCACCGAGTACCAGCTTCCCAACATCGGGTAGTCGCGTCGTGACCCCGGACGGCTGCCAAACTGGCAGCGCCGTCGAGCCTGGGGTCCAGAAATGACAGCGCCGGGCCACCCAGACGAGGATGACGACGACGGTCACACCACATCCAAATCCGCTCTAACTAGTGATGGCGCAGCGACTTACGCGTCAGACGCTCCTCGCTCCCGCGAAGTTTACCGCTTGGCATAGGGCGTGCAGTTCTGTGGTCGACGGGAAATGTACGGACTCGAGGAGCCCCGTGACCAATCTTGTAAGATGCGATTCTGTTCCCGCAAGGGAGGTGCTCGTGGCCCGCGGGCGAGGGGGCGGCGTCTGGCAATGGTACGACGAC
>JADFRO010000196.1 GCA_022561255.1 Planctomycetota bacterium
GCCTCTATCGGACGTGGGCGTCTCCGACCCTCGTGCCGGGTGTTGTCCTCTCTGGTCTTCTAAACCCTTCGTCGGGTGACACCGATGTACGTTGGGTACACGTTTCGCCAACGAAAGGGTTCCAGAGCTATGCCCACCGCCACCGCGCCGAGTCCGTACAAAACGTCTACGGGGTCCAGCACCGGTCCCAACGGGAAGGCTGGATCGCACGTGGACTTCAACGCGATCACCGACCAGCAGTTCCTACGCGCTGCGGATCACATGAAGCTCGAAGATGAGATTCAGCTTCGGCTTCGATCTCCCTACCGTGAGATGGTCGTTCAGGTGCCGGTGCGCATGGACGACGGTCATCTGGAGATGTTCCACGGGTATCGTGTGCAGCACAACGGCGTGCGCGGTCCGTACAAGGGTGGCATTCGTTATCACCACAAGGTCGACCTGCCGGAGGTTCGTGGGCTCGCGGCGCTCATGACGTGGAAGACCGCGATCGTCGGCGTGCCGTTCGGCGGGGCGAAGGGCGGCGTAACCTGCGACCCGACGAGTATGAGTCGTGCGGAGCTTCAGGCGTTGACGCGGGGATTTATGCAAAAGATCGATCTCGCTTTGGGCGTGTACCGCGACATCCCGGCCCCGGATGTCGGTACGAACGCGCAGGTCATGGCCTGGATGATGGACGAGTATGGCAAGAAGCACGGATACACGCCGGCGATCGTTACGGGCAAACCCGTCAACCTCGGCGGTTCGCTCGGTCGAGACGAGGCGACCGGGCGCGGTGTGATGATCATCACGGTTGAGGCGTGCAAGGCTTACGGGATCAATCTCAAAGGCGCGAAGATCGCAATTCAGGGGTTCGGCAACGTGGGCTCGTGGACGGCCAGGTTGATCGCAAAGCTCGGCGCGAAGATCGTCGCGGTCTCCGACGTGCACGGCGGCATCTTCAAAGAGGACGGTTTGGACGTCGATAAGGTTCTGGAGCACGTTAAGGCGACCGGATCGGTTGTGGAGCTGAGTGGTACGCGGGCCATCGACAACGAGGAGCTGCTGACGCTCGAGGTGGACGTGCTGATTCCGGCTGCCCTTGGCGGAGCGATTACGAAGCAGAACGTCGACAACGTCAAGGCCAAGCTGATCGTCGAGGCGGCGAACTCCCCCGTTACGCCGGAGGCTGATGAGGCGCTGCAGTCGAAAAACATACCCGTCGTCCCCGACATTCTGGCCAACGGCGGGGGCGTCACGGTTTCATACTTTGAGTGGGTGCAGAACCTCCAGCAGTTTAACTGGAGCCACCAGAAGGTCATTGGCGAGCTGGAGGATCGAATGCTCCGCGCGTGGAAAGCGATCCACGCCCGAAGTGTCGAGGAGCGTACGCCGCTACGCATCGCGTCGTACGTCGAGGCGCTGGACCGAGTCGCCCAGGCGACGAGACAGCGGTTCTAGGCGTCTGCGACGAGCGCGGAACCACCGTCCAGGCATCGTCCGCGACGCCGCGGTCAGGGCTACAGTACGCCGGCCAGGGCTACAGTACGCCGGCCAGGGCTACAGTACGCCGGCTAGGCCCGGTTGAATTATGCCGAACAGAACCAGCATCACCGCCCACCAGATCAGATTCACGATGTTCATTTCACGTTTCCTTTGAGGACGTCCAGCCGTCCCACGCCTATCCTACCCCAGTCTGTCTCGCTGGGCGACCGTTTCTCGCCACAAGGAGCGAGTATTTCGGCCGACGGGTGCGCGCTCGACCGTCCGGACATCCTGTCGCCCGAGGTCGCTGCCGCTTCTCAACAACAGGCTTACGCTGGTGGGACTTGAAAGTATCGGCGGTCTAGGCTATAGATGTGCAATCGCCCGTTACGGGCGAGCTTCCCTCGGCATCGGGTGGGAGGCTTGGGCCGCGGGAATCGAGCCGGCTACGTTGCAGGTAGGCTGGGCAGGCAGAGCGGTCGTCGGCCTTAAATCGAGCGAGTCGCCGCCGGGTGTTGTTATGCCAGGCAGCGCTGCAACGACGCCGCTACCGCGCTGGAAGTCCGGGACGGGTTCCCAAGGCGCGGCGCTGACCGGTCGCCGGTGGTTTCGGATTATTATCCTTGGACATGGGGGGTTTGCCTGACTGGGATGGTTTGCGGCTGGAGGCTGCGGGTCGGGCGATTCGTGACGGAGACAAGCCTTGAGCATCTTGACGAAAGTATTCATTGTTTTACTTGCCGTTCTGAGCATTGCGTTTACGACGATGACCGTGGCGATGGTGGCGCAAACGACGAACTGGAAGGATACGGCTGAGAAGTACAGGCAGCACGCAAGCGTGGCCGATTCCAGTCTTCGTCACCAGATCGCGGCCCATTCTGTAGATCTGGCGACGTCGCGCGATGCGGTCCAACGTCATCGCGAACGCACCGGGGACCTCGAGGTGCAGCTTCGGGAGAGTACGGCCGGGCTCGCGAGTATTCGCGCAGAACTCGCCAGGGCGGAGTCCGAGCGCAGCAGTACAGAGGCGATGAATCGTGGGTTGCTTGCCCAGATCGAGATCGCGCGCGGGAACGAGTCCTCTTATCGCCAGCAGCGAGAGATGCTGGATCGTCAAAACATCGATCTGCAGCAGCGCAACATCGATCTGAACGGTCGGGTGAACGAGCTCACGTCGACCATCTCGGTCCTGGCTGAGCAGAAGCGTCAGTTCGAACAGCAGATCAACATTCTTCGCTCCGAGAACATGAGGATGTCTCGCGGGGCGGGTCGTATCGGTGCGTCCTCGAGGATGGAAGCGGCGACTGGTGTCGCCATGCGCAACATCGAGGCTTGGACGCCTGTGCAAGGCTCGGCGATCCGCGGGAAAATCCTGGAGGTGCAGGGCAACCTCGTGACGGTGAGCGTCGGGGCGTCGGCGGGCGTTACGGAGGGAATGGTCTTCGTGATCCACCGTGGCGGCGAGTACATCGGAGACCTCAAGATCAGTATGGTTGACCCGGACAAGGCAGCCGGTCGACTCGTACGGCCTTGCTCGCCGTTGTTGGGCGATAAGGTCAGCGATACACTGGCGATGAGCGGATCGGGTGGGTAACCTGGATCTGCGGCAGTCGCGTGCCGTAAGACCTCAGGAAGCGGTGAACGAGAATGAGTGAACGCCCGGCGGTAGGCCAGCCTGATCACAACGTCTACACCGTTCTGCTGGTGCTCGCGACGATTATCGTCGGCGGTGCGACGATCTACCTAGCGGTTCGCAGTCAACAGTTGTTCGGCTCTTGGAACCCGTTCAGCGGAGCGTAGGCGCAGGGCGCTCCCCACGTTCCTCACATTGAGTCGGTCGCATGCCGGAAGTGCGGTGCAAGGTTTTCTTCTGAACGACCGCGCAGCCGGCACGGTGGTTTTGGTCGGTGCCGGTGGTTTCGCAGAAGTCGTTCTGCGGGGCGGCCCGACCTTGGAGGGGTTGCGGAGAGGAATCGCCGGTGATCTTTGACTCCCTTCTTGGCATGTTCAGCGTCGACATGGGTATCGATCTGGGCACCTGCAACACGTTGGTGTGCTTAAAAGGAGAGGGAATCGTTCTCAACGAACCCTCGGTCGTCGCCGTGCGTCGCGGTACGAACCAAGTGCTTCGCGGCGGAACCGCGGTGGGCCAAGTCGCCAAGGAGATGCTCGGCCGAACCCCCGGTTCAATCAGCGCCATACGTCCCCTTAAAGGCGGCGTCATAGCGGATTTCGACATCACCGAGGCGATGCTCGGTTACTTCATCCGCAAGGTACACAAACGTAGCCGGCTGGTTAGACCTCGTGTCGTCATCGCTGTTCCCTCCGGCATCACCGCCGTCGAAAAACGCGCCGTTTACAACTCGGCTGAACGTGCCGGCGCGCGGCGGGTTTATCTCGTCGAAGAGCCGATGGCTGCGGGAATCGGATCAGGCTTGCCCATCGGAGAGGCTACCGCATCGATGATCGTGGACATCGGCGGCGGTACGACGGAAGTGGCGATCATGTCCCTCGCCGACATCGCTGTGGTGGAAAGCATTCGCGTCGCGGGGGACGAGATGGACGCGTCCATCATCAGTTACATGCGGCGCAAATTCGATCTGATGATCGGCTGGCAGACGGCTGAGGCGATCAAGATCGAGCTGGGCGCTGCGGGGGACGCCGACACCGACGGAGCGCGCGTGGTACGTGGGCGCGACGTTGTCGGTGGACTTCCGCGACAATGCGAGGTGACCGGTGTTCAGATTCGCGAGGCGCTTGAGGAGCCGATATCAGCCATCGTGGCGTGCGTGGGGCGTACGCTCGAATCCGCCGAACCTGAGCTGGCGGCGGACCTGGTCGAAAACGGCATCCACCTGGCAGGCGGTTGCGCACTGCTACGCGGCCTGAGCGACGTGATCGCCGAGCGAACCGGACTTACCGTTCGTGTCGTCGATGATCCGCTAAGCTGCGTCGCACGCGGCACAAGCGTTTACCTCGATAACTTGGCCGCGTGGAAGGACACCATGGAGTCCGACGCGGACGATTTCTGAGTCGGCAACGCCAAGGACGGGTGATCACGTTGACGAGGTTCCGACGCAGCCGAATCCGATCCTCTGCCCGGGCAACGCTGACTGTCATCGTAGTCGGATCGTTCGCCGCGTTGATCATGCCCCGTAGTTGGTCCAACCGGCTTACCTCGCTCGTTCAAGTCGTCGTTCCACTTCAAGACGTCGTCTCAGCCGCCGGCCGAGCGATCGGTAACCCGTTACGCGGTGGTGAGGATGCGGTTGCACGAGAGACGTTTGAAACGCTACAGCGCCAGAAGCAGGCCATCGAGCATCGAGCCGCTGCCCTGGCGTTTCGCGTTCAAGCGTTGCAACGCGAGGTAGGAATCCTCACGGCCACACGCCTCTCGAACAGCGGCGGGCGTAAGATCGGTGCTCGCGGAAGATTGATTCCCGCTCGGGTGATCTCGGGCGATCTGCTATCGTGGCGATCGTCGCGGCTGATCAGCGCGGGGAGTTTGCAAGGCGTTCCCGCAGGAGCAGCCGTTGCGTCGCGCGAGTTTTCCGTTGATCAGGGCGAGGCGGCGGGTTTGCATCGGGGGATGGCGATCCTTTTGGGTGAGGCGTTCGTCGGCCTCATCGAGCAAACCGGCACGCACACGTCGCGTGTGAAACTTCTTAGCGATGTGAGCGTGGAGCTAAAGGTTCGCATCGGTCGTTTTACGGACGACGGGTTCGACGTGGTGGATCGATATTTTTGGCTGACGGGCCGTGGCGGCGGGCGGATGGAGATTCGCGACGTGCAAGCGCGGGACGTGACGGACGGTGTCGTCCAAGTCGGCGACGTCGTCGTATCCGATCCGATGAGCGAACTGCTGCCGGCTGCTCTGACCATTGGGCGAATCGCGTTGATCTCGCCCGACCGGGACAATCCGCTCTTTGCGATTTTGTCAGTCGACGCGGCTGTTTCCGACGATTCATTGACCCGGGTTTACGTCTACGATCCGAGGACGGATTCGGGGGATTAGACTGAGCTTTGGGTAGTCACCGTTTGGAAGAAGTAACCATGAACGCACAATCAGACTGCTTTGAAATACTTGTCAGCTCCAGCAAGGACGGCAGCATCCAGGCTGTTTACATCACGGTGCGCAACAACAAAGTTGCGAAGACCAAAGAAATCGTCGAAGACACGCTTCTCGCTGACTACGACCGCCGAGGCAGACTCGTGGGAATCGAAGTCCTAGGCCCCGTGAAAATCCGCCGCCTTACCCCTTTGGTCGAGCAGACGCAACGGCGGCGATTCGCGCGGTTCGTTCGTCAGGGCGCGCCAGGAGGAATGCTGCTGGCTGGGTAGGTTATCCGGATGCTGAAGGACGCTGCGCCGTCTTGAGGCTTGTCGAGTCGAGAGGTTCGCAACGTGTCGACCCTTTTACGAAGGACGTTCGCCAGGCCTAGTTGCGACCCAAGGCAAAAGCTTGTTCTTGGGCGAGTTTGTGCAACTGAACGATTGTCTTGGCGGAACCTGTCGCCTTACCGTTTATTAAGTCCGAACAGACAGTCGCAGAGTATGTCCCATTGCCAGTTGAAGGTTCGATGGCGTCTCGTTGTTTGACACGCTATCCAGTCCTGCGTTCTTGATCAACTCCGTTGCTGTCGGCGAAGCTGTCGAGGGAGGTCTGGAGCATCCACA
>JADFRO010000197.1 GCA_022561255.1 Planctomycetota bacterium
AGGTTTCGTCCCACGCAGTCAAACAGCAAAACGGGTCCGCGACGCAGACCGTGTTGCAGCAATCTGTGTTCGAGCATCCGCTCGTGCTGTTGACGGAACCGCAGGTGCCCGTGGCCGTTTCGCAGGCCGCGAAACTGCCGTCGCAAAGCCCCTCCGCCTCGGACGCACAGTACGAATCCCACTCGACGTCACAACAATACCGGTCCGCTTCACACGTCGTTTCGCAGCACGCACCATCGCCGCAGCCGGGTCCACCCGTTCCCGCTTCAGCCAAGCAGTCTCCCGTCGCACCGGCGCAAACGTCGACTCCGCAACTGATCGACAGTCGCCCATCACCTTGGTCACCGAGGAATCCACCGATGCGAACCAGGTACTGCTGACCTTCGACGACACTGATGGCCACGCGAGAGTCGACGGGGCCAACGACTGTACCGCAATCATCGTCGCTGCAGGCGATCGGATCGGCCGTTGGACAATCACAACCGGAATAGACCGCCATTTTTGTGTCGTAATCGCTGCCGCACAGGCTGATGACCAACTCACCCGTACAGGTGGCTGTGTAACAATACCAGATGTCCGCCTGCACGTTGCTCGCACCGAAGAAATCGCACTGCGCCGGCTCATCCGGGCCGTCCGTCGTTGCGCCCACGTTGCTGAACGTCGTGACGCCGTCGGACACCGTCGTGGGCGTGCTGCACGAGTCATTCGTCAGACCGGTCGTTTCAACCTGACACGCAGCGTCGCAGCCGTCGCCGCCGACCGTGTTGCCGTCGTCGCAGGCTTCACCGAGTTCAAGGATGCCGTTGCCACAGATCGACTTTGTGCATCCGCCACTGAAACATATCCAAAACTGGGCGACGTCGCGCAGGTCTACGTCTGTGTCGAGGTCGGCGTCGAACATGACGCAGCCTTGCGGAGCGGTCGTACCCGGCCCGGAGTTTAGAGTACAGAGTGACAGGTAGTCGTAGTCGGTGAGGGTGACCGTTCCGTCACCGTTGAAATCGCCGAAGACGAATCCCGTCGCCACAGCCTGGCTTGGCGTGGCTATGCTGAGCAGCAAAAAAGCCGCCAAAGTCGAACGCAAACGCAATACGCGAAACAGCATGCCTTGAACTCCGTCCGGTAATACACCCCGCAGTGACTGGATCTCCGAACGCGCTCCGGGCGGCGCGCTCTTCCGGAGATTGTCCCAAAACTAACGTGTCCGTTCAAGGCTGATGTCGGGCCTTACGGGGCGATGGACGGCACGAATGGGGGCGAGCGAACCATGCGATGGGCTCCGCGTTTCGTTTTTTTCTCGGGAACCGATACAATGGCGCAGGGTGTGGCCGTGGCGTTGTGCGCGCAACGGCCGATGGAAACCGGGGTGTTTGCCCAGACGACTTCCGCCTACCCCCCGGGGGCGGATCTTATCGGGGTGCAATCGTGTTCAACCGACAGACGCCTTCGCTCGTAATTGGCCTCGCCGGGTTTTTCTGTGGGCTGTGGCCGGCGGTCGCATGCGCAACGCCGCTGGCGACGGTACGCGTTGCGGCTGGTCTGAACGATCCGCTTTTCGTAACGCATGCGCCGGGCGACTTCGACCGCATCTTCATCGTTGAGCGTTCCGGGCGAATCAAGATCCTCAAGAACGGTGTAGTGTTGCTGTCGGCATTCCTGGACCTCGCCCCAGACCTGACGTCAGGCGGCGAGCAGGGGCTGTTGGGCTTGGCGTTTCATCCCGATTATCAAACGAACGGCGCGTTCTTCGTTAATTATACGGACACGAGCGGGCGAACCGTTGTGGCGCGATACGGAGTTTCTGCCGATCCGGACGTGGCCGATGCGACCGAGGAAATCTTACTACGCATTGCGCAGCCGTTTGAGAATCACAACGGTGGCTGGATCGGGTTTGGCCCGGACGGGTATCTGTACGTAGCGATGGGTGACGGCGGCGACCGAAACGATCCGGGGAATCGTGCTCAGGACACGCAGAATCAGCTACTCGGGAAGATTCTGCGAATTGATGTCGATGGCGACGATTTTCCCGGTGATGCGCTGCGCAACTACGCGATTCCGCCGGACAATCCGTTTGTCGGACAGGTCGAGGACGACGAAATATGGGCGTATGGCCTGCGAAATCCCTGGCGCTGCAGCTTCGATCGACAGACGGGCGACCTGTACATCGGCGATGTGGGACAGGACGCACGGGAAGAGATCAACTTTCAACCGGCGTCAAGTCTCGGCGGGGAGAACTACGGATGGCGCTGCATGGAGGGGATGTCTTGCACAGGTTTGAGCGGATGCACGTGCAACGACGCGTCTTTGACGCTGCCGGTTCACGACTACGTTCATGGGCCGCCGAGCTGCAACTCCGTAACCGGCGGCTACGTCTATCGCGGCTCCGCCATCGCGGGATTGGCGGGCACCTATTTCTTCGCGGAATTCTGTAAAGGGCAAATCTGGTCGTTTCGAATGAGCGGCGGGAGTGTGGTCGATTTTCAGGAACGCACGTCGGAGTTGGCGCCGATCGTCGGAGCGATCGAGTTACCGTCGTCGTTCGGTGAAGACGCCTTCGGAGAATTGTACATCTGCGATCTGGCGGATGGCGAAGTCTACAAAATCGTTTCCAGTATCCCCGTACCGACCGTTTCAGAGTGCGGAGCAATCGGGCTGTTCGTTCTGCTATTCTGTGCGGCTGCGACCGTCATGGCTCGGCATCCGCGCCGCCCCGATCCGTCCTGATCCCAGAGCCGACCCCACCAACCAACGTGCGAATATCAGTGGTACGGATACGGGGGAGCATACGCGGCGGCGGCCTTCGCGTTTCGTTTTCTTCCCGGGAACCCGTACAATCGCGTGGGTTGCGGGAGCGGCGTTGCGCGCAACGGCCGACGGTGGCCGAAGCTGGTCGGTTCCGGCTACCGCCGGTGATCTTTCGAAGCGCGGGCGAAGCACCCGGCCCGGAAAACGCCACCGGACGCGGTAACGGGCGTATGGGTGGCATACCCCAGCCAAGTGCCGACGTGAAATGCGGTAGTCGGTTAGAACTGCGAAGAATGTCCTCGGTGAGCTGGATGGACCAGCTTTGGCAGGGATAGTCAGTCGCTTCGCGCGGTACGGCATCATCCAAGTGAACAACCAGTCAGTTCGTTGGCGGACGACTTGGTACCCCGCTCGGTTTGCCACGCAATCGGCATCTCGGATAGACTGGCGCCATGACCGGCAAGCGCACCGTGGCCAAACAAAGGGTTGACATCCGAACCCTCGTTCAGGGCTTCGCCAAACACATCAAGGAGCTGAAGGCCCCTGAGTACAAGGAATCGCAAGTTCGGCTGCACTACATCGACCCCTTCTGGACGTTGCTCGGCTGGGACGTCCAGAACACCGCGCAGAGTGCCCCGCAAGATGTCGAGGTTGTTGTTGAGCCCTCGATGGATAGCGTGGGTGATGACGGGCTTCGCTCGCGCCACCCGGACTACCTGTTCCGTTTGAACGGCTTCGCACGATTCGTCGTGGAAGCGAAGAAACCGTCGGTCGATCTTGACGCTGACAAGCGCGGCATTTTCCAGACCAAGCGCTACGCCTGGAGCGCGGCAATTCCCGCCGCAGCCTTTGCACGCCCTTCGACGCCGGATATACTCGATTGAAATGTCTCGGCGGGCAAATGCCGTCGCGGTGCATGCAGCGCAGAGACCCGCTTACGGCGGGCACGAAACACTCGCAGGAGGCCCGTGAATGCGAGGCACGGTGAAGTTCTTCAATGGCTCCAAGGGATTCGGATCCATCACTCCGTCGGAGGGATCGAAGGACGGGAATGTCCGTTCCGGCGACATCCAACGCGACGGCGGCCACAAGACCCTTGTCGAAGGCCGGTCCAACGCTCATGAGCCACCGGGTCCGCTGAATCCCAATCGCACAGGCGCCGGTCCTTCCCGTCGGTGCGGACTCTCTTGAAGCAAGTCGATGGCTCTGGACGCAGGCATCATTCTGGCCTACTTCGTCCTCATCATGGTGATCGGTGTCCGCGCGCGTGTGCGGAAGGACGTGGGAACCGAGGAATACTTCCTGAGTTCGCGTTCGCTCACCTGGCCTTCGATCGCCATGTCGACGATCGCCACCAACATCCACGCCAATCATTTTATTGCGATGGCGGGGTCGGCGTACGTGTACGGCCTGGCGCAGGCCAACCTCGAAATCAACGCTATTTTCGGGATTCTGGTCGCGGCTTTCATCTTCGTCCCCCTCTACTTGCGGATGCGAGTGGTCACGATCACCCAGTTCTTCGAGAACAAACTCGGGGCCAAGGTTGCGTTGACCTATTCGATCCTGATGATCGTTCTCTACTCGCTCCTCTACCTCGGGACCGCACTGTTCTTCGCAGCCTATACGATCGACGGCGTCTTCGGCGACCTCGTCGGGTTTCTGGGCTCAACTCGCGCAACCCGTCTTTGCGTCCTCATCGTGCTAACGGGGGTCTTTTCAGCCACGTACACCTACCTGGGTGGGCTTCGGGCGGTTGTCCGCACGGACATCGTACAGCTCGGATTGCTTGTGGTGGGTGGGTTGATCACGCTTGGCGCGACGATTCACCATCTGGGTGGTTGGTCCAATCTGTGGAGGCTGACTCCCCATCTGATGCACCTGCATCTGCCGAGCGATCACGACACCATCCCCTGGACCGGCCTGTTCGGAATGCTCCTCCTTAACCTGAACTATTGGGGTGCGAATCAGGTCATCCTGCAGCGGGCCCTTGCGGCCAAGAATGTGCGACACGCGCAGATCGGACTCCTCGTCGGCGGTGCGCTCAAATACCTCATGGTGCTCATCATCATCGTTCCGGGGATCGCCTTGGCGGGAATCCACCGCGCCGAGCCTCTCAGCGACCCGGATCGCGCCTATTTGACGATAGTAACGGAGTTGGTCCCCACCGGCATCCGCGGACTCGTCCTGTGCGGGCTGTTCGCTTCCCTCATGAGCACCTTGGATTCAGTCTACAACTCGGTGGCGACCCTGTGGTCGATCGATATCTACCAGCGCCACCTGCGGCCGACCGCATCAGAGGCTCAAGTCGTGCGCACCGGCAAGCGCGCGATCATGGCAACGTTGATCAGCGGCGTGCTCTTCGGCTTTGTCGTGGTGTACGTCAAGTTCAGCGATCCAACCTTCGCCCTGACGCACTGGTTCAATGAGCTTTCCTACTACGTCAAGAACGGTTTCGTCCTGGTCGTCCTTGCGGCGGTCTTTCTCGTGAAGCCGTCCCGACGGCTGGTCCTTTTTGCGCTGTTGTTCAGCATCGTGCTGACTTACCTGTTCAAGGTCGGCCTACCCGAGATGAACTACTTCGTACGGTCGGGATGGGTCATTGTGCTGACCTTTGCGGTCGTCGCCCTCCCCACCCTGCGGAGGACCGGCTGGCGTTTTTCTGAGGCCGGGTTGGTTGTTGCTCCCTATCGCTCGTCGGTCCGATTAGGGTTGGCGCTCGCCATTTCGTTGGTCGCGAGCCACGTCATCTTTCATTAACCTATGTTCATGTGTGGGTGCTTGGTCGTCGCTCGCAGATCAACAGCAGATTCTCATCGCACCATCGCACCAGGGGATCGGAGAGCCGACGAAGAAAGATTGGCAACGCTTCAGCGAACTCCTCTCGACCGTACAGAGAAAATGTAGAATAGTGCGCATTCTCGGCCTGCTCGCGGAGTTGCTCAGGCGTTGCCGTCCGCTCATATCGGAAGGTTCGGGTGGACTTGAACTCCAGACCGTCGGTCGATTTCACGGCCTGGCGAAGCGCCGCTTCCGAGTGCAATCTCGTTTCTTTGTCCGCGAAACCGGGAAAGAGACGCCCCCAGACCGACTGCGCATTCTGCTCCGGTGTCCGCGTATAGATGAATAGCTTTCCACCCGGCTTAAGAACTTCCGCTGCGCTCCGCAAGAACCCTCGCAGGTCCATGTGGTGCACGGCGTTAAACGTGGTTACCCAATCCGCCGAGTGGGGGCGTAACGGCAACCCCTCGGCCGGGGCGCGCACCGGGCAGATCCCCGCTTTGGAGACTCTGTGCTTGTGAAGCACTTGAAGCATGTCATGGTTTACATCAACAGCCAAGGATTACGGTTCCGCGGGGAAGCTCCT
>JADFRO010000198.1 GCA_022561255.1 Planctomycetota bacterium
CTGGAGTTTGAGAGAGCCGCCCGTCTCCGTGACCGGATTCAAGAGCTGAAAGAAGCCGCCCCGCCCGACCAAACGTAGGCCGCAGCGGTTACCGCCTGGTACGCCAGTGATTTCGCCTCGTTTGAGGTTTGAATGTCTGACGCTAGATTGATCGTGTATGTTGGGACAGGAATACAGTCAAAAAGCCAAGCAATTCGTTGACCACATCCGGTTCGAGCACCAGGGCGGAGAGTATGTGGGGAATGGAATTCTCAACTGGGATCCGAATAAGGGTTTTCACCTCGACGCCTTCCTCAAACGATCAGGTCCCGCACTCCCCGAAACGCAATACTTTGGAAAAGCTGGCGCGATTGCTCCTTCGGACTTGCGGTCGCTACGAATGCGATGGAAACGAGGGGACGAAGCCTATGCAATTTCGCCCAAAGTTGAGGTCGGCGACGGCTTAGCGCTCTCCGGTGGAAAGCAGCTTGAGATAGACTTTCCAAGTCTCTTGGCGGTCCGGAATTCGACGCGACTAAGGACGGACGGTCGTCACAGCGGAACGTGCCTCATCAATATCGGAAAGGGCATCGTGCTTCCGGATTTAGTCGAAAGTGAGAGCCGCATCAGTGGGGATGTCTTCCAGCGAGGGTTCACAAGGTCCGCGATTACGCATGAAGACGCGGGCTTTGACCTACGGGCCTGGGTTCGGCCGGACGGACTTCTCCACGCCGAGTACGACTTCAAAGGGGCCTACGATGCAAAACGCGCTGCCTGGCGATTTTCCAAAGCGCTTGAACTCGCACTATCGATCGTCAGTGGAGTCGCCGTACGACTCGTAGAGAGATCCTGTTGCCGGGGCGATCGCTGGTTTGTCGAGCGCTTTCGGCTACGCGAGCCGATCCGATTTGAGCTGCTCAGCCCGATCCGCTACAGAGGCACGGTCCCGAAGAAGTTCCTGCTTCAGGTCGCTGGCAAAATCGTCGTTGACAAGGAATTCGAGTTCATCACGGCTCGAATTGTTGAACAGCTTACCGATGCCGCACAGCAGCGGACGTGGGAAGCACGCGAGCTCCTATGCGCAAATACTCTTGATGCCGCGTTGCGGACGCTAGCTGGCAAGCCTTACAAGCGGCAACACAGAGACACCTACATCGAACAGTGCATGTCAGCCTTCCGAGAAGCACATCTTCCGGACGGCTGGGAGGAGGCGTGCAACAGAGTACTCCGCTCGTACCACGACCTCCGTCACCGAAACGCGCATCCTGACTGGCTCACAACATCTGGTGGACAACTGTCGAAGGAAGGTGTCGGAAAACGGATCGACGATCTCATCCGCGTATGCACGTTCTGCGGGTCAATTGTGCTTGCACTCGCGGGGCTAAAACCACTTGCTTCGCAATTCCCGAACCCAATCGACACCTGGGGACCCCTGATCACGATCACGCCCGCTCGCTCCGTCCCGTAAGGCGAAGCCCTTGGGCGTAGCTGTTCCGCAGACCGTCTACTCCGCTGATCAGCCCGAGCCGCCATTTCACAGCGAAGAAAGCGCCCAAGTTAGGCCGATTCGTCCGTTGACAGGATACTTAGCCTCGACTAATATGAAAGATGTAAAAGACTAATTGGAGAGTTGTCTTGGACCATCACCGACGTTCACTGACTGAGGTACGACCTGGGAAACAAGCCATGCGGTCGCTCTTCCTTGCGGCGGCGCTGGCAACGGGGCTGACAACGCCGAGCAACCTTCATGCCCAGAAGGACGCTGCGGTGCAAAGGGATGGCGACGAGCCGCTGGTCACCGATCGGCCCGACTTCACCGAGAGCACCGACGCCGTTCCCACCGGCCGAGTACAGTTGGAAGCTGGATATACCTTCACCTACGACCGCGAAGGTAAGGATCGCGTGCGCGATCACACCGCGCCCGAGCTGCTCCTGCGGATCGGCGTGGCGAAGGACTTCGAGCTGCGCATCGGGTGGGACGGCTACTCGTGGACGGACCGTCAGTTCGAAGGTGAGACGCGGAGCGGTCGGCGGGTCACGCGTGAAGACTGGAACCAGGGCGCACACGACATGTCGCTGGGTTTCAAATTCAAGTTTCATGGACAGGACAGATGGAGGCCGCACTTCGGCGTGATCGGCGCGATCAGCGTACCGTCGGGAAGCGGCGGGATTTCCTCCGGCGACGTCGATCCCGAGGTCGTGCTGCTCTGGGCCTACGACGTCAACGACTCGCTCGCCGTCGCGGGGAATGTGGGGTTCGCCGCACCGACCGATGCCGGGGATCGCTTCTTTCAGGCGTCGGCTTCGTTCAGTGTGGCCTTTCCCCTTACCGACAAGCTCGGTGCGTACATCGAATACTTCGGCCTGTACCCGAACACGGAGGACACCGACGCCGCGCACACCATTAACGGCGGTCTCACGTTTCTTGTTCACAACGATCTGCAACTCGACTGGCGGATCGGCGTGGGTCTTAACGAGGAAGCCGACGACTTCTTTACCGGTATCGGTATCTCGCGGAGATGGTAACGTACGCGGTACGCCACACTTGTTGGTGCATCACGATGCACCCTGCGAACCTGGCTCTATTTCTGGATTAGGAATGATGAAAAGGTCCATTCAACGACGCTCGATTGTTGCAGTGCTCATGTTGCTTCCGCTGGCGATGGCCAGCGCCGGTTGCTCGCTGTCCGATGCCGTCATCGACGGGTTCTTCAGCGGCATCTCGGAAGCGATCGCGGCCATAATTGCGGACACCGCCTCGACGTTTATCTCAGGAGGATAGGATCGACCGAAGCGTCGAACCTCGGACCGCACTACGTATCGCAGCCGTTTCCGCCGGCGGATCGCTCGCAAGCTTCGGTTGCAGCCGGTGTAGCCGCTCTCTTGTCTCGCCCCAATCTGGGCAGGAATAAAGGGTCCAGCCGATCAGCCCGCGCGGACTTCGCAGCGCTTTACACACAGATGAGTGTAAAGCGTTTCTACGCCTTGCCGCAGCACTTCTTGTACTTCTTGCCGCTGCCGCAGGGGCAGGGATCGTTCCGCTCGGGCGTCTGATGGGCCTTGATCGGTTCGACCGGCGGAGGAAGCGGGTTTTCGTCCTCGCCGGGGAGCTGCTTTTTGTGAATCTTCTCTCGCTCCTCGCGCTCGTGGAATCGCTCGCTATTGGAATCACCCTGGTTGTTCATCTATTTTCGCATCCTTCCTCTTGTGATTGTCGCAGTGCACTCGTCGTAATGCTCGTTTCGTTGCACCAACTTACGTCGACCCAAATCAGTGGCTCCACGCGGGCGACCCCCCTCAATCCCCCCTTGCAAAAACGGGGGAAGCGACGAACCCGCCCGCGCGGGCAAGCTACGCTCCGCAGGAGAGCCCGCGGCTTGGGAAATCAAGGTGTCGCACAGGTCTACGCCCACGGACAGGGCCGCTAGCCCACAAAATCAATGTTATCAACCGCCGGCACCAACCCGGCCTCGTGTCCTCGGCGAAGAAGCTCACGCACCGCATGTCGCCCTACGTCGCCGTAGTCCACCGTCCAGTGGTTCACGTACATCCCGACGAACTTATCCGCAAGATCGCGTCCCATGTCGCGAGCATAAGTAAGCGCGTGGGCCACCGCCTCGTCACGATGCGCCAGACTAAACTCAATACTTCGCTTGAGAATCGCGGTAACTTCCTCGATGACGTCCGACCCCAAGTCGCGCCGGATGCAGTTGCCACCCAGAGGCAGCGGCAGCTCCGTCGTCGACTTCCACCACGCCCCGAGATCGACCACGAGATTCAGGTTTTGCCGTTCGTAGGTAAGCTGCCCCTCGTGAATAATCAGGCCTGCGTCGGCCTTTCCGTCGGCCACGTGTTGCAGAATCTCGTCGAACATGACGACCGTGTGCGAGAACGATCCCTGCCCCAGCAGCAGATTCAACGTGAGAAAAGCTGTCGTCCGCTCGCCGGGAATCGCGATCTTCTTACCGCGAAGGTCGTCGATCGACATCGGCTCGCGCGTCACGACCATAGGCCCGTATCCGTCGCCCATGCTCGATCCGCAATTGGTCAAGACGTACTTGTCAGCGACGTAGGGATACGCATGGATGCTGATCGCGGTGATGTCGAGTTCGCCCCTGACGGCCCGATCGTTGAGCGTCGAAATGTCCTGTAGGACATGCTCGAACAGCCAGCCTCCGGCATCGAGCTTTCCCGTCGCCAGCCCGTAGAACATAAAGGCGTCGTCCGGATCGGGACTGTGCCCCAGCGTGAGCGTTCGTTTGGCGACGTCTGACTTCTTGGACGCTGCTGCCGTGGTGGTCATCTTCGCTCTCTTCGATACAATATGTGGTTCACAGGATTAGACTGCCACTGAGCCCGCGACGCAAGTCGCGGAGAGCGCGTTACGGAACCTGCTGTCAGCATGCGTCTTGAAATCACGGACATGCGCACGATCACGGACAAGACGCCCCAGGTCCGCGACTTGGAGTTTCGCAATAAATCCGTAGCTATCGGATCGCACTCCAAGAGCCAGGTTCAGATACCCGACGTCCAACTCGCGGCGCACCACGCCACGCTCGAACCGGTCGGCGACAACTGGTTCTATCAACCGACTACCCGTGATGACGGTCAAACGAAAATCAACGGCCAACCCGTCGA
The DNA here is from genome assembly GCA_022561255.1 of Planctomycetota bacterium. Classification (GTDB taxonomy): domain Bacteria; phylum Planctomycetota; class Phycisphaerae; order UBA1845; family UBA1845; genus JAJRUK01. The sequence goes on from JADFRO010000198.1 coordinate 4,618, forward strand.
TGGCAGGGTCAAGCTAAGCGACGGCGACGTCATCGCCATTACGTATTTCGAGATCAAGTTCACGCTCGAGCCGGAGATCGAAGTCGTGCTACCCGAGCCCGGCCAAAGCGGCGAGCTCGCGATGATCCGCAACTTCCCCCTACCCCCGCGCAGCACCGTTCGGAAACCGGACGCCGACGTTTCCCTGACACCCGAGCGGCAGAAAGCATTCGCGTTGCTGTCGTTGGAGCTCGCACGATGCCCAGACCTGCCAAGGCTGCTCGAACGTACGACGGAACTGCTCGAGACTGAGCTGAGCGCGCGGATGGTCTGGATGGGCGTTCGCAAAGATACCAACGGACCGGTGGAGTTCGTGGAAGGCCGCCTCGACGGGGCCTCCGCGATGATCGAACCACCGAAACTCGAAACGTACGTCTATCGCTGCCTCAAGCGAACGCAGTTCATCATCGTCCCGCGAACCGGCGACGGCGTTACGCAGTCGGTGCTCGCCGTGCCGATCCTAAGCGATCGCGGCGCGATCGGCCTGCTCTTTGCGGACACCGCCCGACGAACGCGCGTTTTCGACGAGGCCGACCTGGATTTTTTGACCATTACAGCCACGATCCTCGCACCGATCCTGGATGCGATGCTCTTGGGTTCATCCCCGTCGCTCGCGGCGCTGGGAGGTGGCGGTATAGGATTCGACGAACCTCTGTCGCCGCGTACGGACCCTGCAACGCTACCTCAGTGGCCGAAGCTTCAGCTCGCGCAGTTTTCCGCCGCCGGATCACAAACGCGCGGCGATTTCTTTGACCTAACGCGCATGCCCAACGGATTGGCCGCCGTTATTGTGGGCCGTCTCGATACGGACCCGGAGCTGACCGCCCAAAGAATCGCCGAGGTCCGAGGCGCGGTCCGCATCGCAAGTCTGCACGCCGATCCACCAGGCGTTCAGCTTCGCGCGCTTAACTGGATGCTCTCGGACGATACGAATCCTTGTTCGCTGGACGCGGCGATCGTGGTCATCAATCCCAAGACCGGCGCGGCGGAGATCAGCAGTGCGGGCGCCATCGGCGCCGTGATGATCCGCGAAGGCGGCAAGACCAAGAGGCTCACCGGTTCCGACGTCCCACCTGTAGGAAATGGTAAGACGGTCGAATACGCAAGCACGACGACACGCATTAGAGACGGGGAAACGCTCGCCCTGTACACACCGGGTGTCCTGGCTACGGAGGACGAAACCGGCGGGCGACTCGACAGAAGGCAACTCAGGCGGGCGTTGGGTAACACCTTCGGGCAACCCGCGGACGGGGCGATTGACCGCCTGCTGAGCGACCTGGAACCCTATCTCAAGAACGCAAACCCAACCGACGATATCACCCTGTTGCTGGGCCATCGCCCCGCCTGACGGTGCGTGAACCGTCCCTTTCGCGCGAGCGTCTATTATCGGCGGCGTGTAACAACTCCGTCATCGCCGG
>JADFRO010000199.1 GCA_022561255.1 Planctomycetota bacterium
CGTCGTCCGACCATTGGGCCACGTAGATGCGCACGGGAAAGCCGTCGAAGCCGACGCTGAAGGCGATGGCTTTGCTGTCATCCGACCAGACGACTTCGGCCAGCCAGCCAAAGGGGGACTCGTGGTCCTCGCGCCATCCGTCCGGTGTAAGGGTCGTGACTTTTTTCGACTGCATGTCGTACACGTCGACGCGCGACCAGCCTTCGTTGTGAATCAATTCGTTGTCGGGTGTGGTGGTCATGGCGATGCGGCTTTGATCCGGTGCGACGCTCATTGCGCTGATCACGCGCTTCTCATCGACAAGTTTTTCCGTGCGCCAACTGCTCAGGTCGAGCTTCCAGACCTGCGAGAACTTTGTGATGCCGTGGCCATACTTCAGGTCTTTGTGCGCGTCACGCATCTTTTTCCATTCGTCCTCGGTCTCCTCGTGGGTCACGGTGTAGTAGAGCGTCTTGCCGTCGGCAGAGAGTTCGTAGAGGCCGACGCCGTCTTCGGCGCGTGTTACCGCGATGGGTTCTCCGCCGTTGGGATCGATGCGCCAAACCTGCTTCTTACCGTTGTAGGGCGGGACGTCCACGCCGGGGCGTTTGTAGTTGCTGGTGAAGTAGATGTAGCGCTCGTCGGGACTCCATCGCGGTGAGCCTTCGCCGGCCTTATCGAACGTGAGTCGGTTGATCTCTTTCGAGGATACGTCGACGACCCAAAGGTCTGTGTTGCGTTTTGCGGCCGGCGGCTCCCATCGCATTTCCGTATACGCGATGCGCCGGCTGTTGGGCGCGAAGCGTGCCGACGTGATCACGCCGATGGAGAAATAATCCTCCGCCACGATGTTGTGTTCGCGAGCAGGTGCCTGCGCTTTGGTGGGCGTGATGGGTATCGTGATGGCACAACAGATGGCGGTCAGCAGCAGTATGGCTTGTTTCACAGTTTCACCTCTCCTGTTTTGAATCTCCGGTCGATTCGGGTTGGGGTCCGTTTCGCACGGCCGGGGAACGTCCATTGTGGCATCGAAAATTTGGGAGACAAGTAGACGCCCCGAGGGGGCTGCAAGTGCTGCCGACACACCGCCCTCGGGCTCTTTTCAGTCCGGTGCCGGACACAGGGGCGTGCATTCGGAGGCGCCAGGGGGATATGATCCATAGAACGTAGAATCGCGAACCTCGGGCGCGCGGCGACTTGGTCGCAGGTGTCGACCCGGATGCCATCACCCTTTCGCACCCGACCTGAATCGGGTAGCATTGGCGATGCCGTCGGGGCTGGTTTTGTCTCGGAGTTTGGTGGCCCCCGGTGCACGCATCAAATCAAGAATTGAGCTGGCTACGGTCGGATCAAGTGCTGATCGTCGACGACGATCCCGACCTGCTCGAATCCATCGCCGGGGTTCTCCGGACGATTGGTTGCACGTGTCACACGGCCGAATCCTGTACCGACGCGGCGAAGTTACTGGCCGACAATTCGAGCATAACGATTGCTATCGTGGACGCCGGCGCGACGCGAGGGGCTCTTGCAGCCTCGATAGCGATACTTCGCAAAGCTCGGTCCGGCCTCACGCTCATCGGAACAAGCGGCGCAGACTCGCACGCCGCTTTCGAGTCCGTCGGTGTCTTCAAGTACTTGGCGAAGCCCTGGGGCGTCGACGATCTGATTAAGCTGCTGACATGACAGGCTGTCGCGACGGACGAACGCACCTGCGACGGCGGTCTGATCGATGCGCCGTTAAGATTCTTGTCAACAGATCCGCCCCAGCCGCCAAATGAGGAGAGTCGGCGCGATGAACGATCTCGCAACGACGCTGACGTGGCTTTCGAAAATGTACCGGGAGGCGCCGATCGGGCTCTGCTTTCTCGATCGTGAATTGCGGTATGTCTTCATCAATGAGTGGCTCGCCAAGATCAATGGGACCAGTGTCGAAGGACATCTGGGGCGCACTGTCAGTGAAGTGCTTCCCGACGTTGCGGCGACGGCCGAATCGCAACTTCGACACGTGCTGGAAACTGGCGAGCCCATTATCGATGGAATCATCGAAGCCGAGACGCCGTCTGCCCCCGGCCAAAAGCGTGTCTTCCAGCACAATTACAACGCCGTTGTGGGTGACGACGGAACGGTGGTTGGCGTAAGCTGTGTGGTTCAGGACATTACGGAGCGCCGGCGGGGCGTGGAGGCAATACAACGTGACCAGGCCGAATTGGAGAATCGCGTTCGTGAACGGACCGCCGATTTGCTCCAATCGACCGGGCGATTGGAAAGGGAAATCGAAGACCGCAAACGTATAGAGAAGGCGCTGAAGGCAAGCCAGGCGACCTACCGATCGCTGGTCGAATCGACGAACGTCATTCCCTGGAAGCTCGATTGGCCGTCCGGCCGGTTCACGTACGTCGGGCAGCAGATCGAGAGCGTATTGGGCTACCCCGCGGAAAGCTGGATCGGCGCGAGCACTTGGGCTGAGCGCATCCATCCCGACGACCGCGAGATCGCAACGCAGTTTTGCAACGCGTGTACAGCGAAAGGGGAGGACCACGATTTTGAGTACCGCGCGATCGCTGCGGACGGTCGCTACGTGTGGATCAGAGATGTCGTCTCGGTCATCATGGCCGACGACGGACCGAGCGAACTCGTCGGGTTCATGTTCGACGTTAGCAAGCACCGTCGAGCGGAAGAGGCTTTGCGCGACACCGAGCTGCAGTTCCGCCAGCTCGCGGAGAACATCCATCAGGTGTTTTGGCTGACGGACTGGGTCGAGAAAAAACTCATCTATGTGAGTCCTGCGTACGAGTCCGTCTTTGGTCGATCGTGTGAGAGCCTGTATGCCAACCGTCACGGTTGGATTGATGACATCCATCCCGAAGAGAAAGAGCGCGTTACGAAATCTTTCGCGCGTGCGGCGGAACGTGGCGAGGACGTCGAAGAGGAATACCGCCTCGTTCGACCGGACGGCACGGAGCGGTGGATTTGCGATCGGGCGTTTCCGGTTCGCGACGACTCGGGGCGCGTCTATCGAATCGTTGGATTGGCTGAGGACATCACCGAACGGAAACGCGCGGACGCTGAGCGCCGACGTCTTGAGGAGGAGCTTCGCCACGCACAGAAGCTTGAGGCGGTTGGTACGCTTGCCGCGGGCATGGCGCATGAAATCAACAACATGCTTACGTCTGTCACGGCCAATACGGAGATGGTACGTATTTTGTCGAGGCGCGGAGCGGATCTTACGTCCGTTCTGGACGGTATCGAAAAGGCCATGAAGCGGGTAACCCGTATCACACGATCTCTGCTTACGTTTAGCCGAAAGTCCCCGCCGCGAATGACGCCAATCGACTTACGCGCGTTTGCTTCCGGTGCGATCGGCGATCTACGGAGGACGATGCCTGGAGCTATCGAGATCGCCTTGGAGAACTCGGAACAGGACGACCTATGGATTGATGCCGACGAGGTCGAGATCCAACAGATCCTTGTAAATCTCGTGATCAACGCCCGCGACGCCATGCCCGATGGCGGCAGGATTGAGATTCTCATCGATCATCTGCGAGACAATCAGACGCGGGAATGGTCCGCCGTCGCCAACCCCGAGTATGGGGTGGCGGTGATGACCATTTGCGACAATGGCGTTGGAATGTCCGAAGAGGTTCGGCGAAAACTCTTCGAACCGTTTTTTACGACCAAGAGCCGCGGACACGGATTGGGGATGGCCGTCGTGCACGGGATCGTCACGGCGCACGGTGGCCAGATGATCGTTGAGTCGACACAGGGGAGCGGAACGCGAGTGTCGGTGGCCTTCCCTGCCTGCGAACCCGGGACTTTCGTTGAACAACACAGACCCCCCGAAGTAAAAACGTGTGGCAGTGGAGAACGAATTCTCGTCGTCGAGGATAACGCCGAAGTTCTCTCGTCCGTAGCGACCGCGTTGGAGGCCGCGGGGTTCCGCGTTGTGCAAGCGTCGGACGGCGCCGAAGGGCTAACGCGGTTTGCAGAATTCGAGTCCAGCTTGCGCGCCGTTGTATTTGACGACGATCTACCGATTATGAATGGACGAAAGTGTTTGAGAAAGATTCGCAGCCAATGTCGCAGCATGCCCGCAGTTTTGATGAGCGGATTAACTCCGGAGTCGTGCGGTGAGCAGTCCGAAGACGGCGTTGTCTTCGTGCGAAAGCCCTTCGGTATGTCAGAGCTTGTGAGCACGATCGCGGAGTTGATCAAGTCGTCTGATCACGGTAGCGGTAGCGCGGCAAGCGCTTAGAGCACGTCCGCTCAACAACTCGGACCTTCAACATCGCGACCGTCCGATATTCTTTGTGTTTCAACGTCGCGGCGCCATGTCAACGATGCGTTGTTACGTTGACCAAGTGGTCTGAGTGTGTACAATGGAGCCTTGAGTTCGTGAGCAAACAAGCGTCGGCCGGCGTGACGAGTTTCCGTTATTCGTTATCGTTGGATCGTGTCGCGGCAATGAACAAACCTTCGCGAGGTTCAAAGCGGATCCCGATGTTGTTAGCTACGCAGCCTGTTCGTGAAAAAAAGAAGCCAGCGCCGCTGGTGAAGCGTTTCCTCGACTACCTTTTTGTCGAGTGTGGGCTCGCGGGAGCTACGGTCACGGCGTATCAGCGCGACCTTGGAGAGTTCTGGGACCACCTTGTAGCCCGCGACGTTGATCCGTCGGACATTTCGATTGAGGACGTCCAGAAGCATCTCATCGAATTGCAACGGCGTGGTCTGGCGGTGTCGTCCATCGCACGACACCTCGCTGCCATCAAGGTCTTCCTCCGACACCTGTTCGCCGAGCGCGTGCTGCGGCGGGATGTGTCATCCCTTATTGAGTCTTCAAAGCGTTGGCAAAACATTCCCAACGCCGTTCGATACGAACAAGTCGAATCGCTGCTCGGCGCCCCAGAGCCTTCGGATGAGTTTTATCTTCGCGATCGAGCCCTTCTGGAGCTGCTCTACGCTACGGGCATGCGTGTCAGTGAAGTCGTCGACCTCACCCTCGATCAGTTCAATCTGAAGCTCGGCTACGTCCGCTGCATCGGCAAGGGCCGCAAGGAGCGAATCATCCCCGTTGGACGCTGTGCGATCGATGCCGTCGAGGAATACCTGGAGATGCTCCGGCCGCGTCTTATGGGTGAGCGCCACACGGATTCGCTCTTTTTATCCAGGACCGGTCGCCCACTGGATCGTACCAACATGTGGCGGCTTGTGCGGAAGTACGCGATCCTTGCGGGAGTCGATAACCCTCTATCGCCGCATACGTTAAGGCACTGTTTCGCCACGCATCTTCTCGCCGGCGGTGCGGACCTTCGCGTCGTTCAGGAGCTTCTGGGGCACGCCGATTTGACGACCACTCAGGTCTACACTCACGTTGACGAGGCTCAGCTCAAACGCGTCCATCGCGAGTTTCATCCTCGCCCGTAGAATACCATTCTTGAAACGGCAACCTCGGATCATCCCTCGACGGCGCGGGCGACGCGCTGGCGAAGAGCACGCTAGTGATGGTAAAATCTTCGATTGACTTTCGAAACACGACGAATCTTTCGAGCGACAGACTTCTGGCGCTGTGCTCGCAAGGACTCGACGGCTGGTCCGTTGGCCGCATTACGCTGCGCGTTCGTTACAGCCGAGGCGCCGATTTCTCCGGTACGTGTATCTACGGCAGTCGTCGCGTCTACATCAATCTAGGTCGTCATTTGAAATATCCGTATATGATGAGCAGCAACCTCGCGAAGGTTCGTTCCACCGGCCGGGGGTGGACCAGACCCCTCTACTCGCTCGAACTCAAGGACGGATACGAGGTCGCGCTGTTTGTCTTTATGCACGAGCTTTACCACCTCCTGGTGAAGCAGGCGAGACGAAACACGCGGCAGAAAGAGTCGATGTGCGACCGGTTTGCGGCTCGTCATCTCATAGAGCAGTTTCAGACGTCCGTCTGGGATGAAGGCGGCCACCCCGTACTGCGCGAGCTTTGGGATTTTCAAGATATCGACGGATTCGTAGGTGCTGCTCGCCGAAGGCTTTCGCAGCAGCGCTAGCGCATCGTGCGCACG
>JADFRO010000200.1 GCA_022561255.1 Planctomycetota bacterium
ATGAGGTGGACGCGGCGATCCGATCGCGTTTGGAGCCGTACAAAGGGCGGGCGTTTTTCGTCTTGCACCCGGCGTGGGGCTATTTCGCCGATGCGTACGACCTGCGACAGTTCGCGATCGAGCGCGAGGGCAAGTCTCCGACCGACGCGGAATTGACCGAGCTTCAACGCTCGGCTCGGCGGGAGGGGATCAAAGTGGTCTTCGTGCAGTCGCAGGTTACGGGTCGAGCGGCCCGGGCGGTTGCGACCGCGATCGGCGCTCGCCTGGAGAGGCTCGACCCACTCGCCGCGGACGTGGACGCCAACTTGCTGCGTCTAGCTGACGCGATCGCCGAGTCGTTCGAGTAAAGCATCGCCGCCGGACCGAAGGACTCGCGTTTTTTGGAGGATTCGTAGCACTGATGAGCACCGTGGATCCTATCGTGAAGTTGACCGACGTTACGTTCGGATACCCGTCGATCGGCCTCACTGCGCCCGTGCTTGAGGACGTATCGCTGGAGGTGGTGCCCGACGATTTTCTTGGAATTGTCGGACCCAACGGTGGCGGAAAAACGACACTTCTTAAGATCATTCTCGGTTTGCTCGTGCCGCAGCGCGGGACGGTCAAGGTTTTTGGGACATCCGCGTGTCGCGTGTGCAGTCGTATCGGATACGTTCCCCAGCACGCCGAGATCGATTCATCCGTGCCCGCGAACGTACTCGACGTTGTGTTGATGGGTCGGCTGGGTCGGTCGCTCTGGGGGCCGAGGTACGGACGCAAGCATGTCGAAGTCGCCATGGAGGCGCTCGAACGAACGGGAACGCAGGATCTGGCGCGCCGCCCGATTGGTACGTTATCCGGTGGTCAACGTCAGCGCGTGCTCATCGCGCGGGCGCTCGCCGGCGACGCGGGACTTCTGCTGCTGGACGAACCGACGTCGGGCGTCGACGCGCACATGGAGCATGGTTTGATCGATCTGCTTAGGGAGCTCAACGCGTCCCTGCCGATCGTCATGATCAGTCACGATATTTCCTTCGTCTCCAGTTGCCTCAAGCGCGTCGCGTGTTTGAACCGGACGTTGACGATCCACGCGGCCGACGAGGTCTCTGACGCCACGGTCGCCGAAATGTATCACGGTCACGTTCGAGCTGTTCAGCACGACGACTCCTGCGCGCACTCCGGAGCCGATCGACCGAAGGGCGGTAAGGGAAGCGCATGAACGCGGTCGTAGCGACGGCGGTGTGGAACGTTGGTATGGGCGAAGGAGTCGTTCGCTCGGTCGAATAAGGTTGGTCAATAATGCAGTTTTTTTATGACATGGCGGACAACCCGTTCTTGGGGATGGGGTTGTTAGCGGGGATCCTCGCCAGCTTGGCGTGCGGCGTGATGGGCCCCATTGTCATCGCTCGACGGATCGTGTTTCTCAGCGGTGCCATCGCACACATGGCGGTCGGCGGTATCGGTGCGGCGATCTTTCTGGCGGGGGTTTATCCCCAGACGTGGGGTTGGGTTCAGCCGCTTCACGGTGCGGTCGTATCGGCGCTTTTCGCAGCGGTGCTCATCGGCGTGGTTCACAACCGGGTGGCCGAGCGAATCGATACACTGGTCGGGGCGTTGTGGGCGGTGGGCATGGCGACCGGCATCTTGCTCATCAAATATACACCAGGCTATCAAACCGAGTTGATGGGCTATCTGTTCGGCAACATCGTTTTCGTCACCCGCGAGGAGGTCGTGATGATGCTCGTGGTCAACGCACTGATCGTCGTAACGATGTTGACGTTCTACAAGCGAATTCTGGCGATCTGCCTCGATCAGCAACAGGCCCAGTTGCAGGGCGTCAACGTCGTGTGGACCAACATTGTGCTTCTTAGTCTCGTCGCGTTAACGGTGATCTGCTTGATCCAAGTCGTCGGGTTGATCCTGGTGATCGCCCTTCTTACGTTGCCCGCGGCAACGGCGGCCCATCACGTTTCGCGTATGGCTCCGATGATGATTGCATCCACCGTCTTGTGTGTTGTGCTCACCACCGTTCCTCGTGTGGCCGTATACGGTACGCAGATTAGCCCGGAGTCGGCGATCGTTCTTGCAGCGGGGTCCGTCTATCTGCTTTCCGTTGTCTATCGCCGCGTACTCGCGCGGTGAAGGAGCTGTTCGATCGCTGCGCGTACAGCCGATTTGCGGGTTCGTATTAGCGCACGCGTTTGGGAACCTTACCGTCGACGGGTTTGGAATCGAGCTTCTCGGGGTAGCTCCGAAATCCGGTGATTTGTGGGGAGTCTTCCGGGCTTTCCTCGGGATGAACGGCGAACACTTCGACGCGGACGATTTCGTCGAACGGCAGGGAGACGACAAAGGCGCCGACCTTATAGTGATCGTCAACGGGCATACATTCGAAGACGAGGTGCGATTTGCTGCCGACGTCGGCGATCTCCTTGACCTCGTAGCTGAACCCGTCGCGAAGGTAAATCAACGTGCGGACTTCCAGTTCCGAGTGGAACTTCTGAAACTCATTGTCCGTCATATATTGTTCGGGCGCCAGGTCCGGAAAATGCCGGATCGCGCAGCGCGTCCGAGACTCGTGCTGCTGCTCCTGGTATGCGGGTCCATGAAACCAGTCGTGGTTGAACATATGCGAGTCCTTCCACCGCTCCTAGCGGCGCCACCGCTTGCGTAGGCGTAACGGCGCCGGACGGCGCAGGCGGGGCTCTGTAGCGACGCCCCGCGTCGCCGCCAAACTCCGTCTGGGGTTGTATCGGTTACCCATGAGGCTAGCATGGGTCTATGAACCCTGGGGATTCCTCCCGATACATCAAGTCCACCGCCCGAAAACTCGGGTTCGATCTCTGCGGCATCGCCCGAGCCGAACCTATCGGACGCGCCGATTACTTCGCCGCCTGGCTCGCACACGGGTCGGCCGGGTCTATGAACTACCTGCACCGAAACTTCGCTGAGCGGACCGATCCCCGACGATTACTGGACGGTGCGCGGAGCGTTGTCGTTGTCGCTCTTCTCTACAACCAGTCGCCACCGGATCAGCCACGCGACCCTTCAGCGCCGCGCGGACGGGTCGCTGCCTACGCCTGGGGCGACGACTACCACGAGGTCGTCAAGAAGAAGCTCTTTGCCCTCGCGGATCAGATGCACGAGGACTTGCCTCCGCCGTTTGAAACGAAGGTTTGTGTTGACACAGCTCCGCTGCTGGAGCGTGAGCTCGCAGCCGCAGCGGGAGTCGGCTGGCTGGCCAAAAATACGATGATCCTTCATCCCCAGCTGGGAAGCTTCTTCTTCCTCGGAGAAATCGTGACGACGTTGGAACTGACGCCGGACGAGCCGCTTGAGGATCACTGCGGAACGTGCACCGCCTGTCTGGACGCGTGTCCTACCGACGCGTTTACCGCACCGCATCAGATGGACGCCTCGCGTTGCATCAGCTACCTGACGATTGAACATCGCGGCTCCATTTCCAAACCCTTTCAGGAGATGATGGGGGATTGGGTGTTCGGTTGCGATGTCTGCCAGGACGTCTGTCCGTTCAATCGCGACGCCCCCCACACGCGCGAGGCCCGCTTCACCGTTCGAAATCCGGGTGCTAGACCCGATCTCGGCCGGCTGCTCTCCTGGTCCCCCGCCGATCATCGGCGGGAACTTCGTGGCAGTGCGATCAAGCGAGCCAACCCGGAAATGCTGCTGCGAAACGCCCGGATCGCGCTGGACAACGTGCAGCAAAGTCAACAACCCTGATGCATCAGCCCCATTATTATTGGGCAATTCGGCACGTGACGGCGCCCAAATCGGCGGTTTTAGGCCGATTTCTCGCTGATCGCCCGTCGCGTTCGCTATAATGTTCGGGGGGCGGCGGTCGTTCTTCGCGGCGTCCGCCCGGTTCGGGGATGTTCTACGCTAATGAAGGGTGTGGCTGCCCGCTCGGCCTGTCGGGCGTGGGTAAGTGGAGGGGAGTATGTCTGGGGCTAGGTGGAATCGGCGCGCGGAGGCCTTGCTGCTCCTGGCGCTTTGCGCGACGACCGTGCAGGCTCAACCGCTCGGCGGTGGCGGTCCGGTACGACTTGATCCGCCCGACGGCTGCATTCCGCCGGGCCAGCGTCTTTTCGCGCGCGGGCTTCTCGATCAATACGAGGCCAAGTTCGGGCGGCTGTCTGAACCCTCCGCGAATCGCGCTCCGCAACTTCTTTCGTTTTTCCCTCTAGCAGGTCGCCCGACGCGCGATCTGTTCCGTTTCAATTACGTCGACCTCGATCCCGGGGCGGGTCTCCACGAGTGGGGTTGCACGCAATACACGTACGACGGCCACACGGGTCACGATACGGACATCCGCAGCTTCGCCGAGCAAGTCATCGGTGTTCCGGTTTTTTCGGCGCTAAGCGGTGTCGTCGTCGCCACGCACGACGGCGAAGATGACATGAACACCGTTTGGGCTGGTCAGCCAGCGAACTTTGTGATCATCGATCACGGAGACGGTCGCGAGGGTTGGTATTGGCATCTCCGAAAAGACAGCGTGATCGTCACCCTGGGCGAATCGGTAGCCGCCGGCCAACAAATCGGGCACTGCGCCTCGAGCGGTGTGAGTACCGGGCCCCACTTACATTTTGAAATGCGCGTCAACGGGGAGGTGTACGAACCCTACGCCGGACCTTGCCGCTCCGGCGCGAGTGGATGGTTGAACCAGATACCGTTTAACCGTGAAGCGTATCTCCACGATTTCGGCATCACCTACCAAAACATCAGCGCTTCGTGGCCGGTTCGATGGCCCAACAGCGGCCAAATCGCCTTATCCGATCCGGTCATTCGCGTATGGTTTTTCGGCACAGCCCTACCCGCAAACAGCACATGGACGGTAAAGTTCATCCGCCCGGACGGCAGTGCGGTTTTCGGCGGTAACGCTCAGTACTTCGGCAATCCGTTTTGGTCATGGTTCAACTGGTGGTGGACCTACGACGTAGCCGACATGCACACGATTACCGGAACCTGGCATGTCCAGCTCTACATCAACGGCGCGTTGATGATCGAGGCCCCCGTCGAGGTTCGTACGACGCGAACAGCCGACTTCAACCGTCCGCCTGAGCCGATTTCAGTTGCTTTTCTCCCTTCAGGGATCCGCGAAGGCGAAGTGCCGACGTGTGTCGTGGAGACGTCGTTGACGTTTGATGATTTCGACTACGATCTGGTTCGATACGAGTACGTCTGGACGGTGAACGGTGAGGAGGCTCGGCGCGTGATCTCAGCTGCCCACGGCGACGTACTCGCAACCGACCTTTTTCGAAGCGGTGATCTGCTGGAATGTTCCGTAAAGCCCAGCGACGGCATCCTGACCGGCCGGGGGGATGTCATTTCTGCCGTCGTCGGCGCCCCACGCATCCCCACCCTAAGCGACTGGGGCGTGGTCGTCATGGCCTTGCTACTTGCGACCGTCGGGGTTGTTCTCGTTCGGCGCGTGAGGCTTTCGCATCGGCCGTCAACCTAAGACCGTGTTCGACATGCCTTTTTCAGAGCCGCGCCGGTGACCTCCCCCCTTGCCAAGGGGGGATTGAGGGGGGTCGAGCGGTCCTGTTGCGCGGACGAAAACCACTCCCTGAGGGTGCCCCATTCTTCGCGCAGCGAAGGGTGGGGAATGGATGCGCGTCCGTGACACTTTCTGCGGAGCCCCTGGGAGGGCGATCCTCCTGGCGAGCCGTGACGTTCACATCTCATGACGGTTGTGGCTCGGCGGGAGCCTCACCCTCCCGCGAGGCACGAATCGCCAATCTCCGCCAATTCCGTCACGGACCCAGCCTTGAGACCGCCGTAGGGAAACCTTGACCCGTCTACCCGTCTTCGGTTACCATAAACCCCAGGCTGCGAGGCAGTTCTAGCGCGGCCGCTCGGTCGGAGCGTTATTTCTTCAATTCGGTTGTCGCGGCATCGGCTCCGCCCGCCCCCGGCCACAGCTGGAAACCCGAAACACTTTTCGCGCGTGACCCCGGCGAGGTTCCGCGCGCGTACGCTTGAAGATCGGGAGATGCATAGCCGCACCTTTTTGGGAGAAAGACAGATGA
>JADFRO010000003.1 GCA_022561255.1 Planctomycetota bacterium
AAGCGCACACGCGCGGAACTCCGCCGGGGGCACGCGCGATAAGTGTTTCGGGTTTCCAGCTGTGGCCGGGGACGGGCGGAGCCGATGCCGCGACAACCGAATTGAAGAAATAACGCTCCGACCGAGCGGCCGCGCTAGAACTGCCTCGCAGCCTGGAGTCCATGATAACCGAAGGCGGGTAATCGGGTCAAGGTTTCCCTATGGCGGCCTCAAGACTGCACTACGATGCCTAAATGCGGTATTTCCCTGGCATAGCAGGGCTCCGCGCGAAGCATGACCATGCTTGGTGCGGAGGCTCTACTGTTTCGAACCGGAAGAACCGGTCGTCGACGTAGCGCCCGCGTTGTCTTCCGAATCGCCTTCCTTGGAATTCTTCGTCAGCATCGCCTCGATTTTTTCGATCCGGTCGGAAAGCTCGTCGTTTCTTTCCTGGGCGTCTTCGAGGTCCGATCGCAGGTCGGCCAGTTGGATCTGCGCCGGTTCACCGGACTCGATCGCCTTGATCGTCTTTTCGATCCGCGGCTTACTCCTCTCATCGGAGTTGTTAGCCATCAGCGAGCGAAGCGCGGGCAGAGCGGCCTTGGCCTTCGACGGATCCTGCATGTTGCCGAGTGCGAAAACGGCGGCCCGACGTACGCGTGAACCCGTGTCGGCGAGGCATTCCATGAGCGTATCGACGATCAGACGCGTTGTCGTGTCGTCGACGTAGGTTTCCTTGGTCAGGGTGGCGAGCGCACGAATCGCGGATGGTCGGGCGAGTCGAGCTTTTCCCGGCTTTGTCCATTTCGCCAGAATCGTAGCCGCTTTCGTATCGCCCGTGGCGCCCAAGCCGCGAAGCGCGGCACTTCGAATTACCTCGTTGCGGGAATCACGAGAAAGGGTAGAGGTCAATACATCGACGGCGTCGTCAGCGCCTAGTTTGGCGTAGGTGCTGATCGCGGCGCCCTCCACGTAGTAGCTCGGATCGCCCTTGTGTACGATCGTCCGAATGGCCTCGATCACGGCCTCATCGCGATGGAATGAGTCGAGCTCCTGTACGCACGCCCGCCTGGCCTTGTGATTCTCGAACTTCAATCCGGCGATGAGCGCGTCGCGGGCGACGTCGCCGCCCGTCTCGCCCAGGGCCCGAGCGATCTCGCGCTGAACACCCCAGAAGGTCTCCGCTGCCAGCGCTTCGGCCAGGAACTTTCGATCGGCTTGAGACTTCGATTCACCGAAGTGCTTGGCTGCGCGAATGCGCGCGATCGGATTGGGATCATCGGTAAGCTGCGCTCGCCAGAAGTCCCGCCCCTTCTCTTCCTTGAGCTCCATGAGAATGGACTGCTGTGGGTCGATGCGGACCAGGTGCGGTTTTTGGGGAAGGGGGTAATAAAATCCAACGTCCTTCTCTGTTATCTCTCGAACGACTCGAACGGGCGCGGCTTCGTCGTCGAAGGCGAACTCTATGGTAATGGGGAAGTGGAATGCATCGGACTCCTGAGTTTGCTTTAGGGAAATCTGGGCGACGTTGTCGTCGGCGTTCCAATCGAACGACGCCGTTACCTCTGGATGGCCCGGCCGCTCGGTCCAGTCGTAGAAGAACCGCTCGAACGTACGCCCGGTGATCGCCTCAACCGCCTTGCGCAGATCGACCGTCTCGACCGTCTTCATCCTGTTGTCCATGCCATACCTGTTGATCACGCGCCAGAACGACTCATCTCCCAAACGCTTGCGCATCATGTGCAAGACCCAAGCGCCCTTGGGATAAGCACGTGAATCGAACATGCTTCCCGGTGACGAATACGCACGGTCGACGATGGGGCGATCCTTACCGCCCCGCTTCGCCGAGCTCGCTTTGCGATACATGTCGTAACGAAACTCATCGTCGCCGCGGTCCTCTTCCGTCCAAAGGGCTTGGAAGTAGCTCGCGAAGCCCTCGTTAAGCCACAGATGCGACCAGTCGCGACAGGTTAGCAGGTCACCCCACCACTGATGGGCCAATTCGTGCGCGATCAAACCATCTGAGTTGGAATCCAGGAACGACCGCTCATCGTGTAGCGCTCGATTCCCCAGCGTCGTGACCGACGTGTTCTCCATGCCTCCGCCGAACCCTTCGCAGCAGACTTGTCCATATCGATCCCAAGGGTATTCGATCCCGATGCGATCACTGAAGAAATCGAGCATACGCTTCGTGTTCGCAAACGACCGCGAGATCTGCTCTTCGTATTTAGGATGAACCCAGTAGCTCAGCGGTTTGCCTCGCCACGTGTCACGCTGGATCACAAAGTCACCGACGATCATGCTGACCAGATACGCAACGTGCGCTTGGTCTTGAAGCCAGTGGTAGGTCACGGTGCCGGCGGCTTCATCCTCCGTCCGGGAAACCAAGCGCCCGTTCGCACTGACTTTGAAGTCGCGCTTGGTGGTGACGATCAACTCCGTGGTCTGGCGCTCGTTGGGATGGTCAAAACAAGGGAACCAGTAAGAGTTCGTAACGCTCTCCCCCTGCGACCAGACGACGTACGGCACGTCCGGCTCATCCTTGGAGGGTGCGAAAAAGTGTAGCCCGCTTTGCGGATCGTCTACGGTGTACTTGACGTTGAGCGTCGCCCGCTCACCCGGTTTAAGCGGTACGCCCAGCGGGATCGTAATGTGTTCGCCGTCGTTGTCGAAATCGATGTTGGACGTGCCGTGGTCCGCGCGCGTGACCGTTACACTGCTCACGCCCAAGTCCATCGCGTCGAGCGTGATGCTCGAGACCTCGCGCATGGCTTCGACCTCGATCGTAGCCAGTCCGTCGACGAACTTCCTCTCCAGATCGACGTTCAGCTCGAGCTTGATGTGAAGGGAATCGACGGCCCGGTCTTTGGCGAACCGCGTCATCGGCTCTGCGAGGGTGCGAGGCACATACGTGGAGAAAATCAGCACGGCGGAGACGGTGAGGATTCGCTTCATGGCCACCTCTCAGATTGGGGGGGATTGGGGCGGACGACCGCGCAGCCCGTACGCAGCCCGTACGCAGCCCGTCAAATAAACCGCCCCCTGCAAGGCTAAAGGTATCGCGTCACGGTGGAAAATGCAACGAAATCGCGCGGTCGCTGGGGGTGTGGGCCCGTGACAGAATCGGCGGGGCGTTGCCGATTTTCGCCTTGCGGGAGGGCGAGGCTCCGGCCGCGCCGCCACCGTCGCGATGTGTGGGCATTGCGGCTCGCCAGGAGGCTCGTCCTCCCAAAAGCTCTGCCGAACGTGTTATGGACGCGGGGTCGTAAGAGCGCGTCATCTCAAATGCCGCCAGCGGGCTTCGCGAGCGGTGGTGAGCGACGTCGCATTCCGGGAACTGCACAAACTTGTAAGCGTGCGCGATGCGGTATCACCCTCGCCGACATCCGGAATCCGGCGACAGTTGCCGTCCTTCCGGCAGCTTCTGCGCAATCCGGCGTTCTCGGATCGCCCCCTGTTGATCAGAGCGTAGCTCTCGTGAAAGATTGTAAGCTATTGTCAATAAAACGTTTACGCGCCTTTGATCGGACGGTTTGAGCGTCGTGAGGTCACCGTGTGCGGGTCTGGCACGCGTGTTGTTAAGCCAAAACTCTCCGAAGCGCCGAGTCCCGGCGCGCTTAGGTGGTGGAGTGCCTTTATGGTGGACTTGGTAGTGGAACCACAAACGCAGCGGTCAGTCACGTCCGATCGTGCGACGTCAAGTGCCTCTATGTTGGCACTGGATTGGTCCGCGCTTGGACGAACCGTTCAGAGCATCACCCTGCAGGCGATTGCCAAGTTCGGTATTACCCCCACGGAAAGTGACGCGTGTGCGGACGACGAGAAGAAGAGCGTCGCGCATCGGTTTGCGGAACGGAGTCGGACGTGAGCAGTTACGGGCTATGGTTGTCGACGGCCGGCATGAAGGTCAATGAGCATCGTCAGACGCTGCTCGCTAACAATATGGCCAACGCCTCGACCACGGGTTTTAAGCACGACCTCGCCGTCGTAACGGAGCGCCGCGTCCAGAGCAAGGAGTCGCCGGACGGGTTCTCGTTCGCCCATCCGGTTCTTGACGGAATGGCCGGTGGCGTCAACGTTCACCCGACCTTTTACAGCTCTGAGCAAGGATCGATCGAAACGACCGGGCGACCGCTTGACGTGGCCATCCGAGGCGAAGGTTTCTTTCAGGTTAGTGACGGCGTTGATCGGCGATACACGCGCAATGGTGAGTTCGCCATGAACACAAAGGGCGAGCTCATACTGGCGGACGCATCGGGAAACTGGAACGTGCTCGACGACGCTGGTGCACCGATTGTCTTTGATCCTACTGGAGAGCGACCGGTCGTCTCCCAGGACGGCACCGTTCGACAGGGTAAAGAAGTCGTCGCACGCATCGGGCTGGTCGTCGGCGAGGATCCGCGAGCGCTCCGCAAAGTGGGACAGAACCTATTCGAGTTGATCCGGGGCGAAATGTCACCGGCCGGCGGCACGTTGATCGGCGGCGCGCGCGAGGCATCGACGTTTGATCCGGTTCAGGGCTTGGCCAGCATGATTGAGGTGTCGCGGGCGTATCAGTTGAACGCCTCGATGATCCAGCTTCAGGATCAGCTAAACGGTTTGGCCGCGTCGACTATTGGGCGATTGGCATAGGAGTTTGATCTAGATGGCGATTACCGCTTTACATGCTGCCGCGTCAGGAATGCGGGCACTCGATGAGAAGCTCAACGTGGTTGCGAACAACCTGGCCAACATCAACACGCACGGGTTCAAGCGATCGCGCGTCAACTTCGAGGATCTGCTGTACCAGGTCAGGCGAGAGCCCGGCGTACTTAACGCCGACGACGAACCCATTCCTCACGGAATCCTCGTTGGAACCGGCGTAAAGGTCTCGGGTACGCAGCTCAACTTCGAGGCGGGAACGGTGGATCCAACAGGTCGGCCTCTCGATTGGCAAATCGAGGGTGAGGGATTCTTTCAGGTGACCACAATCGAGGACGGCACGCAGATTCGGGCCTATACACGAGCCGGAAACTTCGCACAAAACGCCGTCGGTAACATCGTCCTCGGTAACAGCGGTGGGGCGGTGCTTGAACCGCCGATTGCGCTGCCTACGGATTCCGTAGAAATCACTGTCGGACGAAACGGCGAGGTCCGAGTCCGGCAGCAGGGATCGAGTACGCTCACCGCCGTTGGACAGATCGAGCTCGCTCGTTTTGTCAATCCGGAAGGACTCAAACAGGTCGGTCGAAACCTTTACATCGAGACGGACGCCTCCGGCGCTCCGGTGAGCGGCACTCCGCAGACGGACGGGCTTGGCGCCATCGCTCAGGGGCACTTGGAAATCAGTAACGTCGATCCTGTACGAGAGTTGATCGATTTGATCACGACGCAGCGGGCGTTCGAGTTGAATAGCCAGTCGATCAAGAGCGCGGATGAAACGCTCCAGATCGTCTCGAACCTCAGAAGGTTCTAACGGGCCTCATGACGTAACGCGAAGCCCATGATGGTCATGATTTCAGCGGCAGACGTGCAGCGCAGGATGCAACGATGAATCGCAAGGATTGCAACAACCAAGCCAACCGAGACACACGGGCTACCGGAAACGCCACTCTGCGACGGGTTCGCGCGGGTTTCCTCAACACGCTCGCGTGGCTGATCGCCGTCGTGGTGGCGTTTTGCGGAGGTGAGGTGCAAGCCGGTTCCGTGCGCTTGTGGCCCTCGGCCATAGTCGTCGAAGACGTGGTTCGCATGGGAGACGTATGCGAGCTTCGCGGGTTCTCGGAAGCCTCGGAACGGAAACTCGTCCAAATCGTCGTCGCCGACGCCCCCCCGGCCGGTGGATCACGCAGCATCAGCGTTGACGATATTCGCGCATTCCTCTCCGGCAGCGGCGCGAACATGGCGACCATTACCCTTCGCGGTGCAACGAACTGCGAGATCGCTCGACCTTCCAGGATCGTTGAGGAAACTTTATCCGCGACAAAACCCGCGCTGCACAGTCCGGCGGCGGACTCGGTACTGCCGACCGACTCCCACGTCGAGGCGCCGGGTGGATCTTTGGGCGAGGCCACATCCAAACACTCCCTGAAACACGCTGTGATGGAGCATTTCAACAGCGAACTCGCGCGGTACGGCGGTCGTGCCGACCTGACGTTCGATCGCACCTCCGAGCAGGTGCTGAACCTGTCGGGGCCGATGTACGACTTTCGAGTGCGTCGTCGCGGGGGCAAGCCGATCGGCCTAACGCCGTTGGAGATCGACGTCGTTGTGCAGGGGCGAACCGTCCAAACCGTTCCGCTGGTTGTGAACGTGACGATGACGCGTCGCGTCGCCGTCGTCCGTCGCACCATCAACTTGGGAGCGACCATCCGCGCGGGCGACATCGAAATGATGACCCTCACGTTCCACCGCCTCGAATCTCTGGGCGTGGATGATAGCGTGCTTGTCATCGGACAACGAGCCAAGCGCGTCATTCCATCCGGCGGCATGATCGAGACGAGCATGCTCGAACAGGTTCCGCTCGTGCTTCGCGGACAACTCGTCACGCTGATTTCCGTGTCTGGCGCGATCCGCGTCGTCACCACCGCCAAGGCGGCACAAGAGGGACTACTCGGCGCAGTGATCAAGGTTCGCGCTGTGGACAACAAGCGTGTGGAATTCGACGCGACCGTCACCGGTCCTGCGGAAGTGCGCCTGGGGGCGGCGACGATGAGCGTTGGAGCCATCCAATTGGCTCACGGGGGCGGATCATGACGGCTCGAACGATTCTAGCTACCAGCCTCGTGCTGGCTTCGTTGTACGCCGACGTCGCACTTGCGCAGACCTCGTCAATAGGTGCGCGAAAGCGGGCAGCCGATGTGGGAAAACCTCTTCCCAAGCGGCCGCGCGAGGCGCCCAGGCGCCCGCGCAATCCCGTCTACGAACGCTACGGTTGGATCACGACCAAGCCCACACCGCCCAAGACGTTCAGACCCGGTGATCTCATCACGATCATCGTTCGCGAGCAGCGGCGCTTTGAAGCGGACGCGGAACTGGAGACGAAGAAGAGGTTCAGGGTCAACAGTGACCTGAGCGCGTTTCTGCGGCCGATTGACCGCGGCATAGGTGCAGCCACGTTTCGCCGGGGGGCGCCCAACATCGAGTACTCGCTGGACCAGAGGCTCAAGAATGAGGGCGACGTGTCTCGTGAGGATCGACTTACCACGCGCCTGACGGCCGAGATTATCGACGTCAAACCCAACGGTGTACTCGTGCTCGAAGGCCGGGCTGAAGTGATGCACGACGACGAGACCAGCAAAGTTACGATCACCGGCACTTGTCGCAAGGAAGATGTCACGGCTGACAACACAGTGCTGAGTACGCAGATTGCGAACAAGGTGGTGATCGTCGAAAACCACGGCGCACTCCGCGCCGCCTCGTCGCGAGGCTGGCTTATCAGGCTCCTCGATGTGTTGCGACCGATTTAAGACGATGGATACGATGCACAGGCGCTTTGCTCTTATCATTAGTTTCGCCGCGGTCACGGCCGCGAGCGCGCAGATTCCCACCGCACGTGTAGGCGACATTACGCACCTGCAAGGTCAGGGACGCAACGTCCTAATCGGTTACGGCTTGGTGACTGGTCTGGCCGGTACGGGTGACGGAGGTAAGTTTCTGCCCACCATGAAAGCGGTGGCGGAGATGGTCGCTCGTTTCGGCGTTCAGGTCGAGTCGATCCGGGACGTGGAGTCGGCGAAGAACACCGCCGTGGTCATGGTCGAGGCTGTCGTCCCGGAACACGGTGGACGCGAGGGTGAGCTGCTCGATCTTCAAATAACCGCCGTCGCTGCCAAGAGTCTGGTGGGAGGACGCCTGCTCTCCACGCCGTTGATCTATCACGACCGCGGCGTCGACGGCCTCTTTGCGTTTGGATCCGGAAGAATCATCGTCGAGGGCATGGTACAGACGTCCGGATACATTCGCCAGGGGGGACGTCTGGAGCGGAACATTTTCGTCAACGTGCTCGCCGAGGGTAAGGAACTTCGTTCCATAGGCCTGCTCTCGCCGTGGATTCGGTCGGACCAGACCTACCTCACGCTCGTTCTGGACGACGCCCATGCGGGTTGGTCGATGGCGACCGCCATCGCCCAGGCCGTCGACAAGGAGTTGAGCATCTCCGCCGACGTCGAACGCGTCGCGCTCGCGGTAGACAGCAAGAACATCGTCGTGCTCCTGCCGGCGCATCAGCTCGGCGATCCCGCATCGTGGATTCGTGACGTGGAACGGACGCCGATTCTGATGGAGTCGGGCGAGGCTCGCGTAACGATCAACCGTCGTACGGGAACGATCGTCGTAACCGGCGAGACACGCCTGTCCCCTGTGATCGTTTCCCAGCTTGGCCTGACCGTGACCGTAGCGACTTCGCAGGGCGACGGAACCGTTTTGCGACCCGCCATCGAGCAGCAGGATTTTGTGGCCCTCGACGCGGCCCGCTTGCGCCAACCCAACGTTCGAGATCTGCTGGATGCGTTGAATCGTTTGAAAGTTCCGTTCAAAGATCGCGTGGCGATTCTGGAAGAAATTCATCGGGCAGGCAAACTGCACGCCCGGATTCTGTATGAGGGATAGACCGTGCAACTGACAACCGTCAATACGCTATCCGACTCAACCCAGGGTAGCGGGCAGCACGACAAGCTCAGAGAGGCTACGCGGCAGCTTGTCGGTTCGGTTTTCTACGGAACACTGCTCAAGAACATGCGCGCGAGCAGCTTACGCGGCGAGATCGGACACGGCGGCCGCGGCGAAGAAGTGTTTGGTGCTCAACTGGACGGCGTCCTCGCAGAACGCGCGGGCATGGCAACGCGCGGCGGGTTGGCAGACCACTTGTACAAACACTTGGAACATCAGCAAAAACTGATCAACCAGTTGCGGCAGGCCAAGGAGGCGAGCGCCGTTCGATGAAAACAACCATGACAAAACCCAGGGTCTCCGAGGGAGCGCGCATCCGCGATCTCATCACCCTGCTGACTCGGCTTTCCGATCTTTACGACGAGCTGTTCGCCCTCGTGGATGAGAAAATCGCCGCGATGCGGCGCGCCGATCTGGACGCCATGCGAGCCTGCGGCGACAAAGAACAGTTGCTTGCCCGAACGCTCCACGAGCGCCAGGGCCTGCGAATCCAATTGATGGAGGCGCTCGGCAAGGAGTTGGGTCTTCCCCGCGCGGTGGCCCGTGCCATAACGGTGTCGCAGCTCGCCACGCACATTCCGGCACCACAGCGCAAGGTGCTGACGGATGCCGCGGATAGACTTCGAGCGACGATTGCCAAGGTCGCGCAGGCAAACCGCGTGGCCGGTGTGATTTCCAGAGAGCTTGTCAATCATCTGCGGTGGGTCTTCGCAGCCGTTAGACCTCAGGATGATCGTCCCGTGGATTACGGCGACGCCGGCGTTCTCGTATCTCGTCCGGCGACGTATTTGTTTGAAGCTGTTGGATAGGGGCAAGATCGGAACCGTTTGTCATGGGACTTCTAAACTCAGCATTGCAGATCGGGCGAAGTGCTCTGCTCTCCTACCAGGGTGCGCTGCAGACGGTTGGCAACAACATCAGCAGCGCGGGCAGTCCCGACTATACCCGTCTTGCGCCCCAACTCGACCCGCTCCAGGGTAGCCTGGTCGCCAACGATCTGCAGCCCGGGGCCGGCGTAGCGCTGACCAGCATTCAGCGATACATCGACGAGGCGCTTGAAGGACGCTTGCGCCTGGCGATCGGCGGGCAGGAGCAGGCTGCAACGCGCCAGGTGAATCTCGTTCAGGTCGAATCCTACTTCGACGACCTCAGCGGTGCAGGCGTCGGTTCCGTCCTCATCGAGTTCTGGTCTCGGTTCGACGAGCTGCAGAACAACCCCGAAGACCTGGCTGTTCGCGACCTCGTCGTCTCCGGCGGAGCGCGCCTGGCAGACTCCCTTGGCACGCTGCGTAGCCAGCTAGCAGACCTCGGCGCCGACATCGACGGGCAGATCGCTGACGTCGTTGCCCAGGCTGACGACCTCGCGCGTCAGATCGCCAACCTGAACGAGCAGATTTCCACGACCGAGGCGGGACGCCGAAGTCAGGCGACCGCCCTGCGCGACCAGCGCGACGCCATCCTGCGTCAGCTAAGCCAGATACTCGACATCACCGTTCGCGAGCAGCCTGACGGATCGCTAAACGTCTATGCTGGAAGCGAGGCCATCGTCCAGGCGGCATCCGCGCGACAGCTTATCGCGGTCCAAAGCATTGACGGTGAGTTCGTGCGAAGCTCGATTCGTTTCGCAGATACGAACCAGCAGCTTCAGGTTCGCGGTGGCCGACTCGCCGGGCTCATCGAAGCACGCGAGCAAGACGCGTACGGGCAGATCGCCGCCGTCGACCGGCTCGCCGAGGCGATCATCTCCGACGTTAACCGGGTTCATGCCGACGGGCAGGGTCGGGTCGGGTTCACCAGCGTCATAGGTGACTACGATATGCTCGATACGGACGTCGCCCTGAACAGCACCGCAGCGGGTCTTGCTTTTCCACCCCAGAGCGGCAGCTTCTACGTGACCGTAGCCGACGACGCCACCGGGACGCCGGTTGCCTACCGAATCGAAATTGACCTCGACGGCGTAGGGACGGATACGACGCTCCAGTCGCTCGTCGACGATTTCAACAGCCAGGTGACAGGAGCAACCGCGTCGATCACAAGCGACAACAGACTGTCGATCTCAGCCGACGCCGGTTTTTCTTTCACGTTCGGATACGACGGACAGACCGCGCGTTCAGATACCTCGCACGTTCTGGCCGCGCTGGGGATCAACACCTTCTTTTCGGGTACGGACGCAAGCAGCATCGCCGTATCCCAAACGCTGCGCGATCGACCTTCTCTGGTCGCGGCTGCGAGCGTTTTCCTGCCCGGCGATGGTCTGAACGCTGGTCGCCTCGCGGGCCTGGGATCGGCAACAAGTGACCGTCTTGGCGACACGTCGCTCGTTGGCTTCTTCAATTCGATCTCTAACTCCATTGCGGTGGCGGGTTCCGCCGTCAACGCCGACGTCGAGGCGTCCTCGTCCATATTGACTTCTCTCCAGGCTCAAAAGGAGAGCATCAGCGGCGTGAATCTCGATGAGGAAGCCATCGCGCTCCTCAAGTTCCAGCGCGCCTTTCAGGGAGCGACTCGCTTTATCTCCGTGGTCGACGACCTGCTTAGTGAACTCATAGCACTGATTCGGTGATAGGCATGATTCGGTTTCATACAGTTCATAACGTGTGGTTCCTGAACGTTGTCGGAGGTGTGTCGTGGCGATAAGCCCCGTAAACATCGCCCGGGTAAGTCAGGGCTTGCGAACCAATCTCGTCCTGAACTCGCTTCAGCGCAACCAGCGCGACGTGTTTCTATCCCAAACGCGGCTCGCCTCCGGAAGAAGGTTCGTAACGTCCAGCGAGGATCCCGTGGGTTCCGCGCGCGCGTTGGACCTCACCCAAGCCCTCGCCCGACAGCGAAGATTCGCCGCCAACGCGACGCATGGTGATATGTTCCTCGCCGCCGCGGACAGTTCGCTCAGCGAAATCAGCAGTCTGTTGATCGAGGCCTCCACGATCGCCAGTCAGAACGTCAGTAATCTTACCAGCGGAGCAGAGCGCGCGGCGCAGGCTGAGGTGGTCGCCGCGATTCGTCAGCAGCTACAAATCGTCGGCAATCGTCAGTTCAACGGGCGCTACATCTTCGGCGGTCGTGAAACGACCGATCGACCCTTTGTGGATAGGCTGGGTGGTATCGCGTATGTCGGCGACATCGGAGAGATGTTCGCACGCATGAGCGATGAGTTGCTCACGCCGATCAACATGCCCGGCAACGAAGTGTTCGGAGCACTCTCGAATCCTCTTGCCCGGGGCGTCGATCTAACGCCCAAGCTTACGGATCAGACGCGTCTCGAAGACATCACCGGCGCCGTCGGTGGAGCCATCACGCTTGGTACCATCGTGTTCAACGAGGACGGCGGTGCGGGAGTATTCACCGTCGACCTGAGCACCGCCGACACCATCGGCGACGTTGTTACGATGATCAACGACGCTGCGTCAGACGCAGGCGCTGCCCTGACAGCCTCGCTGAGCGACACGGGATTGGACATCGATCCGAGTGGATCATCGCTTACCGTTACCGACGTCGGTGGTGGGAGCGTCACGGCCGACCTGGGCATTCGAACGACTTCGCCGACGACCACCACGATCACAGGCCAGGCGATCGTGCCACGGATCACACGCCTGACACCCGTTGACGCGCTCGCCGGCGGTGCGGGCATTGACATCGACAGCGGCTTTATCGTTACGAACGGCGCACGAACCGTGACGATCGACCTGAGTGCGGTCGAGACCGTACAGGACATCATCAACACGATCAACAACGCCGGCGTGGGCGTTCTCAGTCGCGTCAGCGAAGACGGTACCGCGATCGACGTGTTCAATACCGTATCGGGGACGTCGCTGACGATCGGCGAGAACGGCGGAACGACGGCGACTGATCTGGGCATCCGAACGTTCGACACCGCGACACCGCTTGACATCCTCAATTTTGGAAACGGTGTGTCGACCGAAATCGGTGAGATGGATCTGAGGATCACGGCCAAGAATGGCTCGACGGTCGACGTGAACCTCGACACGGCCAAGACCATCGGTGACGTAATCACCCTGATAAACGATGCCGCGACGGACGCTAGCGTAAGTGTTAAGGCTTCATTCGCCGATACCGGCAACGGAATTCTCATCACGGATTCAACGAGCGGATCGGACCCTCTTTCGATCGGAACAATGAACTTATCCCACGCTCCGTTCGACCTGGGGCTCGTTCAGACCGTTACGGGAACCGCGAAGGAACTTCTCGGCGCGGACGTGAACCCGACGCGTACCGAAGGAATTCTCGGTGCCTTGATCGATTTGGAGACCGCGCTGCGCTCAAACGATACGCGGGGCATCACCGCAGCCGGCGGACGTCTTGACGACCTACGCGCAGACGTCATTCGCTCGCACGGCATCATCGGAGCTCGTTCGCAAGCGATGACGCAAAAGAGGTTGCAGTTGGAGGACGCGTCCCTGACGTCCGAGATATTCCTTTCACAAGTACGGGACGTCGACTACGCCCAGGCCATTACGCAATTGCAGTCAGCTATGACGAGATTACAGGCCAACATGCAGACAAGCTCCGTTGTACTGAACTTGTCGTTGTTGGACTTTCTAAGATGACGCCGAGGCAGACGTGCTGTTGGCGATTGAGGCGAGGGATGCAAGAGGTCGTTGCGCGGCTTTGACCGCGAGACGAGATGAAACGAGAAATGAGGCGTATGGAAGCGCGGTCGTCGCGCGAGCCACAACGGCTCGCATGATGACCGGACTCACGCGGCGCTCGGTTGACCGGGGCGCGGCAATTGTGAGTGGCTGCCCGGTGTGGAGATGCCGGGACGCGGCAGTGAAAAGGCCGCGTGTGCGGGGGCGTGCTTGATGAGTGATCGTTGGTCGATCACGGCATGCGATGGCACCAGCTGTCAAGGAACTGGTCGAGGGAGATTCGCGATGCTGATCGATACGTCGCGTTTTGGGCAACTGGACGTGGATCGGGACCGACTCATCGTATTTGACGATGGAATCCTCGGTTTCCCCACGCAACACGAGTACGCACTGATCCAGACCGGCCAGGGTAGCGGTTTTTACTGGCTCCAGTCGGTGTGTACGCGCGATCTGGCGTTTGTCGTGTGCGATCCGAGGCTTTTTGTCGCGGACTATCAGGTTCCCGTTAAGCTCGAAGAGCTTGACGGAATCGGATTGGCCGACGCCAAGGACGCTCAGGTGTTCGTCATCGTCAACAAGGTGGATGATTTGTTGACCGGCAACCTGCAGGGCCCTCTTGTGGTCAACGTAACCACCCGAAAGGCACGGCAGCTCGTCATGAGCGACAAGCGATTCTCGACCCGCCACCCGCTCATGCGCGTCCCCAGGCAGACCGTCATGGGCAAGACAGCCTGACGGGCGACTAGATTTACGCAAGGGATCAGGTCTACAATGAGTAGAGACCGAGCAGTGAACCTGCCCATCCCGAGCGTCGTCGTGCACCACGACCGCGCAGTACGCCGCCGGCGTAAGCGAAGGCGCATGCCGCCTTTCGCCCAAGATGTTTCGCCGGCGAGTGCGACAGTGGTGTTATGGACTTGTAGCGCATCGGCATGGCAAGGAAGGAGCCGCGTATGTTGGTGCTTTCGAGGCAACGTGATGAAACGATAATGATCGGCGATGACGTGGAGATCACCGTCGTCGACATTCGGGGCGACAAGGTGCGACTTGGCATCACCGCGCCCCGCAGTATCCAAGTGCATCGAAAAGAAGTTTACGATGCGATCAAACGTGAGAATGAGCGGGCAGCCGGGCTCAAACCCGATGACGTCGCGGATGTGATCGATCGCCGCGCCGAATCCGGATCGCCCGGACGGGATAAGAATGATAAACACCGGTCGACCGACGACCCACCGAGGTCGAGTGAGGCTCGTGGGTCACGCTAACTAGAGTCTTCGATAAGGACATGTCCCGTGCGACGCGTCGTCGCGTGGGGGTAATCAAGGAGGATTCCTCATGTCGCGTATCAACAGTAACGTCCCGTCGCTGATCGCTCAGCGACACCTGGGAAATGCCCAAAGGGCCCTCAACCTTTCGCTGGAGCGACTCTCCAGCGGATTGAGGATCAACCGCGGTGCCGACAATCCCGCCGGGCTGATCGTATCCGAACGTCTGCGCTCGGAGATCAGCGTCGTCAAGCAAGCGATCGACAACTCCGCGCGAGCGATCAACGTGATCGCCACGACGGAAGGCGCTCTCGACGAGGTGCAGTCGCTCTTGACCGACATCCAGTCGCTGCTCGTCGAAGCGGCCAACAGCGGCGCGTTTTCCGACGACGAGATCGCCGCCAACCAGTTGCAGATCGACAACTCGATCGATTCGATCACACGAATCGCCAATACGACGACTTTCGCCGGACGGAAGCTGCTCAACGGTGAGCTCGACTACGTCACGAGCGGTATCGTCGCGACGCAACTCGCGGACGTCTCCGTTTTGGGCGCTAAGTTCGGAACCAAGAGCTTCGTGAATGTTAAGATTGACGTGTCGCAGTCCGCTCAGCAGGCTCAGCTCGCCTTCTCCTCCGCTCAACTCACCGCGAGCGGTGCGACGCTCGACATCCGAGGACCCGAGGGGATCATCACCCTCAGCTTCCCAGCGAGTGCGACCACGGTCGAAATGGCGTCGGCGATCAACGCCCAGGTCGACGCCACAGGCATTGTCGCTACGCCCAGCGGGACCGGCGGTTCCGCTGGTATCCGGTTTACGAGCACGGACTACGGTAGCGACGCCTTCGTGAGCGTCCACCAGGTCGAAGCCGCCGGTACGTTCTCGGTATTGGATCGGAGTGGTAGCACGGTTGAGCGGACCAAGGGACGCGACGCTACCGCGACCGTCAACGGAATTGCAACCACAGCCGACGGACTCAAGCTGTCGTTCAGCTCTTCGCTTCTCAAAGTCGAGGTGGTTCTCGCCGAAGCTTTCGGTAACGGTTCGCTAGGACTCGCGGGCACGGCGGGTGACTCTTCGTTTGCGATCACCGAGGGCGGGGCGCTTTTCCAGCTTGGCCCGCAGGTCAACACGAACCAGCAGGAGAACATCGGCGTCAAGAGTATGCAGGCCAACAAACTCGGCAACGCCATTATCGGCTTCCTTGCCGACCTCAAGAGCGGTCAAAAGCACGCGCTGCGAACCAAGACCTTCCAGGAGGGTTCCAAGATCGTCTCAGAAGCGATCACCCAGGTCGCCGTGCTCCGAGGTCGACTCGGTGCGTTTGAGCGGAACACGCTCCAAACGAACATGCGGCAGTTGCAGATCACAACCGAGAACCTGACCTCCTCCGAGTCCGTCATTCGAGACACCGACTTCGCCGTCGAAACCTCCGAACTGACTCGGTCGCAGATTCTCGTCCAAGCGGGCAACAGCGTTCTGGCCATTGCCAACGCGCAGTCGCAGAACGTGTTGACTCTGCTCGGCGGATAGTACACTCGACGGATCGTACACTTGATGGAGCGGTCGCTCCGCGATGACCCCTCTTCCTCCCCCCTTGCCAAGGGGGGATTGAGGGGGGTCGTTGCCGACGGCCTCACTGAGCCGCGGGCTTTAGCCCGCGCGAAGTCGCGCAAGTCGGCGACGCACCGGTGTCACGCATCGAAACGGATCGCGCCCGAAACGCAACGGCGAACGTTCGCCGCATGTTCCGATGGTTTACTTGTGCCTCGCTGTTGCCCGCCGTCTCAATTCGGCGTCGATAAACGCCTGAATGTCTCCGTCGAGTACACCCTGCGTGTCCGCTGTTAAGTATCCCGTTCTTGCGTCTTTGACCCGTTGCTCCGGGTATAAGAAGTAACTGCGGATGCTATTGCCCCAACCGATCTGACCTTTTTCGCTGTATATCTTGGCGAGTTCGCTGTCGCGCTTGGCCTGCTCCATTTGATAGATGCGGGCTGCGAGCATCTTTCGGGCGGTCCCGCGGTTCTTGTGCTGGGATCGTTCGTTTTGACACTGTGCGACGATCCCCGTTTCGAGGTGCGTCAACCGGACCGCCGACGACGTCTTGTTGACGTGCTGACCGCCCTTGCCGCCGGCGCGATACGTATCCTCGCGCACGTCCTTGTCCCAGTCGATCTCGATATCGATGTCGTCGACCTCCGGCTGCACGTCCACCGATGCAAAACTCGTCTCACGTTTGCCCTGCGCACTGAACGGGGATATCCTCACCAAGCGGTGCACGCCGAGTTCGCACGACATGTAACCGCAAGCGTATGGCCCTTTCACAAGCAGGCTACACGACTGTACGCCCGCTTCCTCTCCATCGCGCAGGGCGAGTTCTTCGACGGCGAAGTTGTTTCGCTCGAAGTAGCGCAAGTACAATCGAAGAAGCATTTGTGCCCAGTCGCAGGCATCCGCGCCACCGGTTCCGGCCTGAATGTTGAAGTAACAGTTGCGCGCGTCGTTGGGGCCCCCGAGCAGCGTCAGTACCTCTACTCGGTCGACGTCCGTCGCGAGTGTACCCACCCCGCTGGAAAGCTCTGCGACGAGCTGCTCGTCGTGATCCTCGCCGAGCAGATCGACCATGGCCGCGAGTTCCTCGTGCAACGCGGCGATCTTGCGCACGGGATCCACAATCGCCTTGGCGGACTTGAGTCGTTCGACGGTTTGCTTGGCGGTATCGGGTTTGTTCCAGAAGTCCGGAGCAGCCATTTCCTTCTGAACCGCTTCGAGGGCTTCAACTTTGGAGGGAAAGTCAAAGAGAGTCCCGGATGGCCACAATGCGAGCCGAAAGATTTTGTAGAACAGCCGCCGGGTCTTCGTTGTTCATCACCGTCTCCATACACGATACGTCACGCGGCCCAACCAATTCAGTGATCCGCGTCACACGCTCCATGATAGCGTCCTCGAGCGGAAGAGAAACCTCGCCGGGAATCACCGGGCGTCCGTCATGGGTCCGTGGCAGAATCGGCGAGGATTGGCGATTCGTACCCCATGGGAGGGCGAGGCTCCTGCCGAGCCACAACCGTCATGACGGGTGAACATAACGGCTCGCCGGAAGCTCGCCGTCGCTAGGGGTTCGGCCGAAAGTGTCATGGACCGGCTGTTCACCCGCCTCCACGCGGGAGTAGCCCGCCTGCGCTGCATCGTGTACAATGCCCGCCAAGGGGCATGTGGTAAGCCCCCAAACGTAACCAGCTTTCTTCGAGACCCATGCCGGGATCCCACGACGTCTATCAATCGCCTCTTGTGACGCGGTACGCCTCCCGCGAGATGTGTGAATTGTTCGGGGCGAAAACGCGCATTCTCACCTGGCGACGCTTGTGGCTCGCCCTCGCCAAGGCTCAGCGACGTGCGGGGCTGTCGATCTCCGCCAAGCAGATTCGTCAACTCGAACGGACGATCAACAACATTGACTTCGCGACGGCTGCCCGTCACGAAAAGCGACTTCGTCACGACGTGATGGCCCATGTTCATGCGTGGGGCGACATAGCCCCCGACGCGCGCGGCATCCTACATCTGGGTGCGACCAGCGCCTTCATCGTCGACAACGCCGACCTGATCATCCAACGCGACGCGCTGGCGCACGTGGCCCAATGGCTCGCCGCGGGGATCGATGCCCTCGCCAAGTTCGCCAAGAAGCGCCGTAGTTTGCCGACGCTGGGACTGACCCATTATCAACCTGCGCAGGTGACGACGGTCGGGAAACGTGCGGCCCTGTGGTGTTACGATTTCGTTCGTGATCTCGAAGAAGTGGAGTATCGCCTGGAAACACTCCGATTCCGCGGCGTTAAGGGCACAACCGGTACGCAGGCAAGTTTTCTGGCTCTTTGCAACGGCAGTCACGCCAAGGTCCGTCGCTTGGAAATCGACGTCGCGAGACAAATGGGCTTTACCCGTATTGAGCCGATCACCGGTCAAACGTACTCGCGAAAGGTAGACGCACAAATGACTTGTACGCTCGGCGGTATCGCCACCAGCGTCCACAAGTTCGCCAACGACATGCGCCTGCTCGCCAACCTCAAGGAAATCGAGGAACCATTCGAGAAAAGTCAGGTCGGCTCCAGCGCGATGGCCTACAAGCGCAACCCGATGCGCTGCGAGCGTGCGACAGGACTCGCCCGTTTCGTGCTTTCACTCGTCTCATCGCCCCTACAGACCGCCGCCGAGCAATGGTTCGAGCGCACGCTGGATGATTCCTCCAACAAACGCATGACCATCCCCGAGGCTTTCCTGGCAACGGACGGAATGCTGCGGATCGTCGTCAACGTCGCACGTGGATTCGTCGTTTACCCCAAGGTGATTCGGGCACATCTCGCCGCCGAGCTGCCCTTCATGGCCTCGGAAAACATACTGATGGCCGCCGTCGCCGCGGGGGGCGATCGGCAGGAAATTCATGAGCGCATTCGGAAACATGCGCAAGCGGCCGCCGCACGCGTTAAGATAGAAGGCAAGGACAATGACCTGATCCAGCGGCTTGCCGCCGACGAGGCCTTTGCCGACGTCGATCTCAAGGCGGTACTGGATCCAAACGCCTTCGTCGGGCGTGCGCCCGAGCAGGTGGATGATTTCGTGCGAGACTACGTGACGCCGATCAGGCGACGCTACCGAAACGCGCTATCGCGTGTGGCTGAGTTGAGTGTTTAAGAAATGCATACTACAGGGCATCTCACGTTCGCGTGGCCCGAGCCGCGGGCTTTAGCCCGCGCGGTTTCTCCACGTCCGGTGTCATTCGAGGGGCGGCGGACCCGGCCTTCGAATCCCGGAAACGTCTTAGGAAGGAAGCTATGAACCGAAGAGCTGCGCTCCGCAGGAGTGAACTCGCCGAGCGAATCCGAGAGGCTGCCTATCTCGAAGGTGACTTCACACTGCGATCCGGGCGAAAGAGCAAGTATTACCTCGACAAGTATCTGTTCGAGACCCAGCCCGACATCTTGTGCGCCTTGGGTGAGATGTTCGCCGAGCGCGCCGGCGCTTCGACCACGCTCATTGCCGGTGCGGAATTAGGCGGCGTTGCGCTGGCAGCCGCGGCCTCCATCGCCTCGGGCAAACCATTCGTCATCATCCGAAACGCGAAGAAGGATTACGGAACGAGCAAGCCGTTTGAAGGCAAACTCTGCGACACCGACTCCGTTCTACTCGTCGAGGACATCGCCACAACAGGCGGTCAAGTGCTCGAGGCCGCCAAGCTCATCACCGAAATCGGCGCGAAGGTGGAACGCATTGTCTCCGTCATCGATCGGCAGGAAGGGGCTCGCGACAACATCGAAGGCGCTGGCTTTACCTTCGAGTCGTTCTTCACCAAAGCCGACCTGGGCATCACTTTGTAGCGGAACTCCGTCTTCGTGTAAGCAGGCTGATGGCGACTTCCCCCCTTTACAAGGGGGGATTGAGGAGTGTCGCTCGCGGATCCCACGTACGATCTATTCGTGTCGCAGTGCGTCGATCGGATGAAGAATGGCGGCCTTGAACGCGGGGATCATGCCGAAGACGACACCTACACCTGCCGAGAACCCGATCGCCAACGCCACCACCCAAATCGGGACCGGAACCTCGACCATCGACGGATGGAGTGAGGCGACCGAGCATATCGCGTACGCTGCGGCGATTCCCAGGGTTCCGCCGAGACTCGAAAGCACGACGGCCTCGGTCAGAAACTGAGCGAGAATGTCGCGTCGCCGCCCGCCGATGCTCTTCCGCAAACCGATTTCACGCGTCCGCTCGGTTACGGAGACCAGCATCACGTTCATAATGCCCACGCCCCCGACGATCAGTGATATACCGACAATTCCTGCAAGCACACTCGTGGCGATCATCTTGACTTGCTCAAAGCTCCGCAGGATTTGGTCCTGACTCAAGATGCGAAAGTCGTTGGCGTCGCCCGGTTCCAGACCGTGCCGCGTACGAAGCACGCTGCTGATCTGCAGCGTTGCTTCCTCCACGTCCTCCTCAGCAGTCACCTCGACGACAAACGGCATGAACCGCGACATGAACGGAAACATCTTCACGCCCGTTGTGTAGGGAATCAGAATCACGTCGTCCTGATCTTCGTCGAACGCCGCACCCTTTTCCTCGAGAATTCCGAGCACCTGGAAACGCTGTTGGTTGATGTATACGTAGTCGCCGATGATCGACTCGTCCGCTTCCAGCTTTTCCAGGACCGTTCTCCCGATCACGCAGACGTACGATCCGGAGTCCACGTCGATCGGCCCGAAAAAGCGGCCTTCGTCTGCGCTGAACTTGCGAATGGTCTGAAACTGCTCCGACCCAGCCTGCATCTCGACATCTTCGAGTTTCACGTGACCATATTCGATCGTGGCGCTCGAAAAGAGCATGGGCGAGACACGCCGAACCTTATCGCACTGCACGCCGACGGCACGGGCGTCGTCAACGTCCATCAGGACGCGCCCGAACATTCGGCCATGCATGCCGCCCGGAATGTGTGGGAGGACGAACATCATGTTCGTCCCAAATCCACGTAGTATATCCGTCATCTGGTTTCCAAACGCCTGTACGAAGGAGACCACGGTGATCGTCGACATGACG
This sequence comes from Planctomycetota bacterium, assembly GCA_022561255.1. Lineage (GTDB taxonomy): Bacteria > Planctomycetota > Phycisphaerae > UBA1845 > UBA1845 > JAJRUK01. Next base: position 21,093 of record JADFRO010000003.1, read on the forward strand.
GCGATGATGATACCCAACGTCGTCAGAAACGATCGGGCCTTGTTTGCCCACACTTGCACGAACGCCGCCAGAACGTTCTGCCAGTGGCGCTCGAACGATCCGCCGAGCCACGACGCCGCGCGAATCGGTGATGTGATGACTGAGATCAGTCGTCCGGAGCGTTTTGTCCCCATCGTGATCGGTACGGTTGTGCCGGCGCTCGTGAAGTCGGACATGGCCACGCTACTCGTGCCTCAACGCTTCGATCGGGTGAAGAATCGCCGCCTTGAACGCCGGGATGATTCCAAACACAACTCCGGTGCCCGCTGCACAACCCAGCGCGAGAATCACCGTCCAGTACGGCACGGATATCGGAACCATGTTGGGATGTAGGCTCGCGATGTAAGTAAGAACATACGCCAGAGACACCCCCACCGCGCCACCGAGCGTACACAGCACGACCGCTTCAGTAAGAAACTGAAGCATGATGTCGCGTCGTCGTCCGCCGATGCTCTTACGCAAACCGATTTCACGCGTCCGCTCCGTGACGGAGACGAGCATGATGTTCATGATTCCGATCCCGCCCACCAGAAGCGAGATGCTGACGATTCCACCGAGAACACCCGAAGCGATGTTCCGAAATCTGTCGAACTCGCGCAGCGTCTGATCCTGCCGCGAGATCCTGAAGTCATTGGGCTGACCCGGTTCCAGTCGGTGACGCGTTCGGAGCACACGCGTCATCTCCCAGTCCGCCGCCGCGATATCCTCCTCGCTGGTCGCCTCCACCAGAAACTGAAAGTAACGGCGCTGACTTGGAAACATGTTGGTCGCCGTCGAGTAGGGGATCATGACCGTGTTGTCCTGATCGTCTCCCATGTTGCTTCCCTTGGATTCCAGGATGCCAATCACAAGGAAACGCTCGCCGTACATCTCGACGTACTGTCCAACGATCGAGTCGTCGCACTCCAGTTTCTTAAGGACGGTTCGACCCAGCACGATCACGTTCGCGGCCGAGTCGATGTCGATCGGACCGAAGAAGCGTCCCGTGTCCACGAAGAAATTACGGATGGTCTGGTATTGCTCCGATACGCCTCGGACCGGAACCTCCTCGGCCGTCTCAAGCCCGTAGGTGATGGTTCCGTCCCGCGCGTACACAAACGGTGTGGATCGGTGAATGTGCGGGCACTCCGCGCGTATCGCCTCCAGATCGCCCATGTCCAGCGTCACCCGCCCGACGCCGTGCCGATGGTTTCCCGACGGGTCGTAAGGCCGCACGACCATGTACTGCGTACCGTATCCCCGAAACGTTTTCGTCATGTGGTCGCCGAAGCCCTGAACGAGCGACACGACCGTGATCGTAGACGTAACCGCGATGATGATTCCAAGCGTCGTGAGGATCGACCGGCCCTTGTTCGCCCAGATCTGAACAAACGCCGTAGCCACGTTGCGCGCGCTACCAGCGACCATCTCACGCACAAACGTCGCAGCGACGACCAAGATGTGGATAACGGATCGCATTAGGATACCGCACGGGCCATCGATGTCGGTCTCTCCGCAGACGTCCGCAGGCCGCGCTCGTTGAGTTCGTCGGAAGCGATGCGTCCGTCAAGTAACCGAATCACGCGCTTACAACGAGCCGCGATCTCTTTCTCGTGCGTGACGACGATGATGGTCTGCCCTTTATCGTTCAACCAGTCGAAGATGTTCATAATCTCCTCGCCGGTTTTGCTATCGAGGTTCCCCGTTGGCTCGTCGGCGAGAATGATGTCGGGTTCCTGAGCGAGTGCCCGCGCAATGGCGACACGCTGCTTCTGCCCGCCGGATAGCTGATTGGGGCGGTGCGCCGCTCGGTCCGTAAGTCCCACGAGCTCCAACGCATGCATCGCCCGCTTCCGCTTGTTGGAGGTCTGGGCGTACATGAGCGGCAGTTGAACGTTCTTCAGCGCCGTAGTGCGTGGCAGCAGTTCGAAGGTCTGGAAGACAAAACCGATCTGTCGTCCGCGAATCCGAGCGAGCCGCGATTGTGACAGCTTGGATACGTCTTGACCGCGAAGGCTGTAAGTTCCGGACGTAGGGATGTCGAGGCAGCCGATGATGTTCATCAAGGTGCTTTTGCCCGACCCACTGGGCCCCATGATCGCCACGTATTCGTTTTCCGCGATCGTTAACGAGACACCACGAAGCGCGCGAATCAGTTCGGTTCCCACCCGGTAAATCTTCTCCAGGTTCGTCAGCTCGATTAGTTTCGCCGAAGTCTTACCGTTATCACTCATGGACTGAACCTCACAGCCACCTTCGCTTCGTCGTCGGCGTTGGTGGGTGTCTTTTTCTTGTCCTTCTTATCTTCCGCCAGCGCCACCTTCGTACCGTCCTTCAATTGATCGAGGCTGCGGTATGGACCGACGATGACGGTATCGCCCAGTTCAACGCCGCTGAGTAGCTCAACCCGCCGTGTATCTGCAATCCCCGGTTCGATCACGCGTACGTGCGCTACGTCGTCATCCATCACGTACACCACCTTGATGTACTGGGCTTGCCTCGCTCTGGCTGACATGTCGATACCGGCTTGGCTCTTGTCGAACGCCTCGACCACCGACTCGGGAAGCTCCTTGCGCATTCGGTGAACCACTGCCTCGACCGGCACGGTGATCACGTCGGTTTTCCTGGCCACCTCGATCTCCACGTTGGCGGTCATTCCCGGTTTGATCCGTTCCTCGTTAGAAAGAACCGTGAGGATCGTCTCGAATGTTACGACGTCGCGTCCCGTCGGTTTAGAGCCCTTCGCCGCGACACGAAGTATCCTTGCGGGGACTGGATTGTCCTGATCGGACTGCAAATAGACCCGAGCGGTCTGTCCCGCGCGAACCAATGGAACGTCCACCTCGTCCACGCGCGTTCGCACCTGCATCTGCGAAAGGTCACTGATCGTCATGATCACCGTACCGGGGTTGTTCATCGTTCCGGTTACCACGACCTCCCCTTGCTTGGCTCGCAGTCGCGAGATGACGCCGTCGATCGGAGACCGGATGATTGTTCGTGCGAGATTTTCGTGGATGCGCTTCAACGCCGCTTGTGCTTGAATCAGCTCTTGCCTGCGCATCTCGTGGACGGCCCGAGCCTTGTCGCGTTTCGTTTGGTAATCGCGCAGCTCGACGTCAGACGTCGCGTCATTTTCCGACAGCTTCACCTGCCGGGCGAGGTCGCGGACCGCTTTATCCAGATCGGCGTTGCTTTGGACCATCGCGGCTTCGAGTTGTGCGATTCTCGCGTTTCCCGACTCCACGTCCGCCCGCAGAAACCGATCGTCCAACCTGCACAGCAGATCACCTTGCTTGACCGTGTCGCCTTCTTGCACCGGCATTTCTTCGATCTTCGCCACGATTTCCGAGGAAACATCGACCTCAAGAACCGCTTCCACATCACCCGGCGCTTGCACGAGGTGGATGATCTCGCCGCGCTGCGGTTTCGCGACGTCGACCGTCAGCGCGACTTCCTCCGCGATGTGCAGCAGCGCCTTCCCGGTCGATTCCTTCCGAAGGCTACCCAGCGCGAACACGCCCGCGCTGATGCCCGCCAAAACCATGATGGTTAGTACCGACTTCATTTTCATCACTCCGAAAACTATTCGTCCGTCGCGTCCCTCCCGCGCCGGATCAATCTTACGCTGCAACGTATTCCATCGCTATGCGCACGCCCAATGCACCCAGGCCCAGAACACAGCACGTTACGACCGCCATGCGCCGACTCAGTTGGTGTGTCGTCACCAGGCCGATGCATACCAGCACCCAAAACCAAATCCGAAACGGATCGATCGCCCCGAGTGCCGATGGCTTGCCCGCCTCCGCGAGCGCTCGAAGCGAAGTATCCACCTCGGTCGAGCGGTAGTACAACATCATCGCGAGTTTGAGCACGTAGGCTGTAAGCTCGATGAACCCTGCGTATACACAGATCGACATCAACGTGTGATACTCCGGCTTGCGGCCGGTCAACGCGACAACCGCATACAGCGCGGACGCGATCAGCAGGAACGAGGCCAACAGATATACCGGTGACGCCACAACGACACCGAGACGCGTCATCACCTTCAAAAACACGCCCTCCTTGCGGATCGACTCCATTCGCGTCCGCAGTTCGATCCGATCCAATAGCTCCGCTTGCGATTCTTCAAGTTGCGCGAGTCGTCGTTCCGTCGCTCGGTCTACGTCGCGATCGATCAAACCGGTCTGAACCTGAGCATATCCGACCAGCATCACCAACCCGATGAGCGTGACAAGCGCCCAACCATAAGCTCCCGTATCCTCAACACGTGCAAACAGCGCTCGAGGCGCGGCGAACACCAGCATCGCGTGTCGCACGCGTAGCGGCTGTAGGATTCCGTCCCGTGTATCCTCGCCCATCGACTCACTCGCAACGACGCTCGCGCCCAGTGTTCGGCGCTTGATCCCGGCGCGCGATAGCGGTGCGCCAATTATAGGTACATTCGCCATGCCCGACCTGTTTATTGGTGTCAAACTGAGTGCTTTGTACGCCTGACGACAACAAAAGACATCGGAGGCGATCCCCGCCGGTAGCAATAATTGACGCTGTCGTCGAATACTCCAAAGGGCCTGCGGGATTCCAGCCGGGGCGACCGATGATTCCCACGGATCGGCCCCGGCGCTGGCATCCGCTAGGCGACCGTGTAAACTCGCCACCCAATCGTGGCAGGGCAGGAGTTTCGCTCTTCGCAGGAGCTTCGCTCTCCGCAGGAGCGCGGACCCGCCCCCCTCCCTGTTCACCAGCACCTTGTCTCCCTTGCCGGCGTCCACCCGATCCAGGGCGATAAAACTGAGCCCTGCCGGCTCGCCCTCCAGGTCCACAGGCTGCACCAGCAGAAGTTTTTGGCCCTTGAAATGCTTGTCCTTGATGGTCGATACCACGGCCCCGATGACCACTCCCAAGATCATGCTGCCCCCGCCACAGCGGCCAATTTCTGCACAGCACTGACCAGCTTCCGGGCCGCGCTTTCACTCATGGCCTCGGCGATGATCCGCACCACAGGCTCGGTGTTGGAGCGCCGGACATGCAGCCAGCGGTCTTTCCAGGTCCATTTCAG
>JADFRO010000201.1 GCA_022561255.1 Planctomycetota bacterium
GGGGCGTCGACCCTGGGGTGCATCCCCTCGGCGGGCACGCTGCTTCGCATTCCCCCTGGGTGGCGTATCTGTTGTCGTTTCCTTCACAACCGCCGTAAACGAATGATTCGCACGCGCTTGAGCAGGCGTTAAAAAACCACGCGGCTATCTTGTCGTCGCAGGGTCCGGGGTCCGGCAGAAGCGTGCACGCGGCCCCGTCAGGCGGACACCCGGCCTCGCACGCCTCAAGCGATTCGAATCGATTGGCGTTCCCTCCACAACATCCCCACACAAAAGATTCGCATTCTCGTGTGCATGTGTTGTAAAAGAAGCTGGGGCAAACCGCGCCGCATGGACCGCTTTCGGCTGGCAGCATGCAGGCAGACTCGAGGGCCGGACAGTCTTCCCATACATGACAGGGCGTTCCGGTGACGTCGCACGATCCCGCCCGACAATCGGCGTCGATCGCACAGGATCGACGAGAGGCGTCACATATCTGAACAGTATCGACCGACACTCCCACCACAAACCACGCGCCATCGATCGCAACTCGCGCGCTGCCACTGCCGCGGTCTGGCGGATCGGGCATTGTTAACTTCGATATCTCCGCCCAGATGTCGTCGGTAGGATCGGACGCCGACCCCTGATCGTCGCGCTGGAACAAGTACACGGCCTGCCCGCCCCGCGCACCAATCACGATCCAGTCGTCGCTGATGGACACCGAATTGGAGAGTCCGCCTAAGTCGTCCGCATCCGAGGCAGTAAGTTTCTGGACCTGAACCCATGAATCATCGTCCGGATTGTTGGGCGTTCCATTCTCGTCCAACGCGAATATATGCGCCACGCCCTCCGGAACGCCGGCATCGTCCCTGTCCGTTCCACGCACCACAATACACTCCTTGTCGATGCTAACCGCTTCTCCAAACTGATCGTGGGCAACCCCATCCGCATCGACGAACTTTGACTCTTGGACCCATTGCGCACTACTGAGCGAGGACGACCATGAAGCCTCTAAGCGGAAGACGTACACCGCGCCTGCACTAAAGCTAGGACCGACACCCGGTGCCCCTACGACAATTCGGTCCCTGCTGATCGACACCGAGGTTCCGAAACCGTCATATTCGACCCCATCCGAGGCGGAGAGCTGTGCTTCCTGCACCCATTGGCCCGGCGATGGATCAAGAGGCGCGTCATTTGCGATCCATCGGAAAACGTACGCGACACCCTGGCCACCATCGCGCCCCGGCGCTCCCACGACCAAGAGGTCGGAGTCCACGGAGACAGAACTTCCGAAGAGATCCTCTACTTGCGCGTCTTGGGCGGTTAGTTTTTCGTTGATCCCTAGCGCGCATTCCTCAGTCTCTGCCGAGACCTGATTGGCTATCACTAGCGTAACGACTGAGGCCAGGACGGTTCGCCGGCGGCGGAGACCAGAGATGCTACGACGCAATCGGATTCCCATTCGATTACTCCGGTTGGAACGCAGACGGCCTCGCTCGCTCGTCTCCGAAGACCACGGATCATCGGTAGAGGATTTTCCATGTGTGAGAAATCAAGCCGCGATCATACCTAAGCGGCCTACTCGATTCAAGCTAGTGCCGTTTCTAGAAAGGTTGTACCGCATTCCCGCTTGTCCGCTCCCTCACGGTCGCGGCTCGGAACGCTGGAACCGTCCGCAACACGGTGCAGTAGAAACTCATAGAACCTTTTTGGAAACGGCTAGAATGGTGTTTGAGCCAGCGAATTCGTGACCTGTCAGGTTCTACGACCCCGTGCAGGCGTCGCCAGTGACTTTGTGCATCAACTCGTGCAGTGCGTCGACAAGATCGGTCCCCGTTCGGAAGCGGGCGGGATCGGCACGTTTTCCGCCGCTTAGCTGGTGCGCGAACTCGACCGGAAGCGGCGGCCCATCGTCCCACGTCTCACCCTTCTTGTAGAACATGTAGATGTCCCACGCGGGGCCTCGACCTTCCGCAATGACTCCTTTCGCAAACGCCCTCCCCGCGCGGTGCGTCGGGTAAGGATCGTAGAAGTGCCGCACACGCGGATCGTTGAGTATCCCGGCTGACCACTGCGCCGTTTTCTCGTTATCGTTAAAACCTGGCATCTGAATCCATATTACGCTCAGACTGATGTCAGTCTTAGGAAACGCCTGCAGGATTGATTTGAGCACCGCACGGGCGCCGTCGACGCACATGCCTCACGTCGGCGAAAGAAGCGCAACGAATCGGTGTCGATCCTTGTTGGCGTTGAAGTGGTCGCGTAGCGGGTCGAGCGAATCGCTCAAAGAGGTGAGGTTCGCGACGGCGCCCCCTTTCACCTTAACGGACGTCTGCACGTCGCTGCAACATCCGCTCGGCGATCCGGCGCGACAGGCTGGCAACGCGATCAAAACGATGGCCGCGAGCATGGACCTGACCGACACCGCTCGACTCTTCATGGTACGCCCCCAGCTTTGCCCTCGATTTCAAGACGACTCTACCACCATAATAATATGACGTGATTGGGAAGCTCCTCCCGTCACTTTTTGCAAATGACCCGTTCGATTCAGCTAGGCAGGGCGGGCTATTGCCCGCCATGAGCGTCTGTGAGCGTCGCATCTGGGAGGAATGCGATTGATGCCGCTGGCATGATTACAGCACACTGAACATCGCCAACCGGGCGTACGTAAGGCGTCTGGACTTTCGAGTGTCGACAAGACTTGCGGCGGGCAATAGCCCGACCTACTCCCGCTACGCGACCTTGCGGCGTGGTGGAATGCCGTCCGGCGGTGAAGAAAAAACGCCTCAGGATTCTTTGACGGCAGCGATCAGGTCGACGAACGCCTTCTTGCCGTCGGAGAAGAACATCAAGGTGTTGTCCTGTGCGAAGAGGGGGTTGGGAATCCCCGCAAATCCCGGACTCAGGCTTCGTTTGATCACCACGACGGTGCGACACTTGTCCACGTCGATGATGGGCATGCCCGCGATGGGTGAGGTCGGATCGGTCTTGGCCACGGGATTCACGACGTCGTTGGCACCGATCACAAGGGCCACGTCGACCGTGTCCATCGTGGAATTGATCTCGTCCATCTCCTTGAGCTTGTCGTAGGGGATGTCCGCCTCGGCCAGCAACACGTTCATGTGACCCGGCATGCGACCCGCGACGGGATGAATGCCGAACTCCACTTCGACGCCGCGTGATTCGATCAGATTCATGAAATCCCGAATGGCATGTTGAGCCTGCGACACAGCCATGCCATATCCGGGCACAATCACAACGCGCTGTACGCCATCGAGCAGCATGGCGACCTCATCGGCCGACGTCGACTTGATTTTCCCCTCGTACACGTCGTCGGCTAAGGGGGCGTCGGAGGTCGGGCCAAGACGTGCGAAGATCACGTTCGCCAGCGAGCGATTCATCGCTTTGCACATGATCTTTGTAAGAACCAGACCTGAAGCGCCCACAAGCGAACCCGCGATGATGAGCACGTTGTTGCCGATCACAAATCCGGTCGCGCAGGCAGCCAATCCCGAATAGGAGTTGAGCAGGGCAATCACGACGGGCATGTCCGCACCGCCGATCGGAATCGTGATCAGGACGCCGAGCGCGCACGCAGCGGCTACAAGCAGCCAATACCACATCACCGTGGTCGGGTTCATCGTGAGCAGAACACAAAGGCCGATCGCCAGCAGCGCGATCGTCAGGTTGATGAGGTGTCGTCCGGGAAGAAGCATCGCACTGCTGAACCGATACTTCTTGCCGCCAATGGCAAACTTGAACTCGGCGAGCTTGGCGAAGGCAACGAAACTACCGGTGAACGTCACGGCGCCGATCAGACCGGATAGCGCCGTCGCCACGAGAAACGTCATCCCCAACGAGCTGCCGCCTACCGCACCGGTCGCCACTTCGGTCGCTGCTTCCGCCGCCTGGATCCCAAAAAGAACGATCCCGAACTGAGCACCGGCCACCAACACCGAAGCTCCACCGCCGAATCCGTTGAAAATCGCAACCATCTGCGGCATGCCGGTCATGGGCACTTTCAGGGCCAGCACCGTGCCGATGGTCGAACCGACGGCGAGCCCTGCGATGATCCACGTCCATTCGACGACCCCTCCAGCCCATAGCGTCGCCACAACGGCGATGAGCATCGCCAACGAGCCCGTCAGATTGCCGCGCACAGCCGTACGCGGATGCGTAAGCCCTTTGAGTCCGCGGATAAACAGAATCGACGCGATCAGATACGCGACATTCTGAATCATCGACACCGTTTGCTCTGACAAGTCCACGAATCAGCCCTTCTTCTTGAACATCGCCAGCATGCGATGCGACACGACGAAACCGCCCACGGCATTGATCGTGGCTAGCACAACGGCCATAAATCCCAGGGTCGTAGCCAACCCGCCCGCGTCCGCACCGGCGGCGCTAACGGCGCCGACGAGCGTAATGCCCGAAATTGCGTTGGAGCCCGACATGAGCGGCGTGTGCAGCGTCGGCGGAACCTTGGTGATAATCTCATAGCCCACGAAAATCGCGAGCACAAAGATCGTCAGCATTGTGATCAGATCAACTTCCATTCGACACGTCCTTTCGACGCTTACGATACCGCCGCCCGGCGGAAAAACCTGTGGGGTAAAATACTCGGCTCGATGACGTCGCAGAGACGCCGACGCAAAGCACTACAGCTACGACGCCTGGCCCGATCCGGCGGCCACTTCCGTCGGCGCAAGTTCGGGTAATCCAAGAAGCTCTCGAACGCGGGTGCTGACGACCTCGCCGTCGCGCGTCAGGAGTGTTCCGCTGTGAATCTCATTCTCCATGTCCAGCGCGAGCGCACCGTCTTTGGTCAATTCCTTTAGAAACGTCACGAGATTGCGCGCGAACATCTGACTGGCGTGGTACGGTACGGTGCTGGGAAGATTGGCCGGCCCTACGATCGTCACACCGCCCACGACAACCGTCTCGTCGGCCTTGGTCAGTTCGCAGTTGCCGCCGCGCTCAGCCGCAAGGTCAACGATCACCGAACCCGGCATCATGCCCTTAACCATGTCCGCCGTTACAAGAACGGGCGACTGCTTTCCGGGAATCGCTGCCGTGGTGATCACGATGTGACTTTCCGCCACGACGCGGGCCATCAGCTCCCGCTGCTTACGGATGAACTCTTCGCCCATTTCCTTGGCGTAACCGCCCTTGTCCTCCGCGGCGCCGGCTTCAAGCTCCATCTCAACGAACTTGCCGCCCAAACTTTCGATCTGCTCCTTAACCGCCGGGCGAACGTCGTAGGCTTTCACGACCGCGCCGAGTCGCTTCGCCGTCGCGATCGCTTGAAGACCGGCCACACCCGCACCAATAACAAAAACGTGCGCTGGGGTGATCGTCCCGGCCGCGGTCATGAACATCGGGAACATACGCGGGGACATGTTGGCCGCCAGGAGCACCGCCTTGTATCCCGCGATCGTCGCCTGAGACGAAAGCACGTCCATGCTCTGCGCTCGAGTGATTCGTGGCACGAGCTCCAGCGAAAAGGCGAGTACATTCTTTTTCGCGAGATCGGCGACAGCCTGCGGATTCGAGAGCGGGTCGAACTGCGCAACGATGCATTGGCCGGGTTTCATCAGCTCCAGATCGCCGCGGCCCGCTTCGACGTTGGCGCCCAAACCTCGAACCTGAAAAATGACCTCCGCCTGGGCAAACAGATCACCGCGATCGGAGACGATCTTGGCACCCTTGGCTTCGTATAAATCGTCGGGAAGACCCGCTTCGAGCCCCGCCCCGGCTTGCACCGCTACCTCATGACCCGCTTTGACGAGCATGGCCACAGCGTCCGGGATCAGCGCCACACGCCGCTCGCCGGGAAACGTCTCGGTAGGAACTCCGACCTTCATGATGGCTTCCTGCTTGCCGAAATCTGACTCGCACTGGATACGAAGCGCGATCCGGCCCGGCTTCCAAGCGCCCGGGGCGTGGAGGGTAGGGCGTTGCACCGCCCCTGGCAATACCCGTGCCCGATTCCGGCATCGGCAAATCCAGCACCGACAG
>JADFRO010000202.1 GCA_022561255.1 Planctomycetota bacterium
GGGCGTTACGCGATGGAATGGCTTGTTGTCCGACTTTCTGGAGCCGAACTGGAACTTACGGGCACAGCGTGGGTCCGGTAACCCGCGTCGTGCTACGTGCGAAACCTTGTCGGCGTGTCACCGAGTGTTCCGTCACGCATCGCTTGACGGGTTTTCCCAAGCCGCTCCCGCGGAGAGCGATCCAGCGCTCGCCGGTTATCTCCGACCGTCCGCTCCCTCACGGTCGCGGCTCTGCTTAGCCCCACCCATTAAATGACGCGCGACGGAGCAGTAGCGCCGAAGCCACTCAACGCAGCGCCATCGAACCATCGTCCAACCGGGCCAACGCCCCGCTGTCCTTACAATCCACGATCTGATACTCTGCCTTCATGGTGGCTCCTTTCTGAAAAGAATCCACAATCCTGCCCGGCTGCATAGCGGAAACAAGCCATGAATCTGCTGACCCTCGCGCTGACCGGTTCGATGTTGGCGGCTACGCTCGCCGCAGCGCCGGAGGCCAAGAACGACGCGCTAGCTTTCGACGCCTGCGAGCTTGCGGCGGAGGCTGCGGTGCCGCTGCTCTCCCCGGTGCTTCAGCCGGTCCTTGGCCTAGCTCCGCGATTCAACACGCTTAACCTGACGGCGCGGGGTCGATTGGCGATCGTTGTAGCTGACCACTTCCTCATGCTCGACGTCGCCGCCACGGACGCCTCCCGACCGTCTCGAATAGCCGCCGCGGAACGTTTCCCACGTGACCTCGCGTCGGCACGGACCCTCTACAGCAAGCATGGTGTTGAGGGCGGCCAGCTGCCCTGGGAAATCGAGGAGCAGGTCGCGAGGTTGGCTGAAGCCATGAGGGCGCGCGGGAGCGAGTCCCTCGTGCGCGAAGCCAGGGTGCTGATCGTTTTGGCGACGGCGGCGTCGCTTCCGTTCAACACGACGGTCGATCGGCAGGGGCAGCGATGGGGAAGCATCTCCTGGTCGATGGCGGGCACATCGACCGAAGCTCGCCGACACAGAACCGTTCGCCACCGCTACCACGTCGAGGTGATTCGCCGGTTGCGTAGCCGATTGGCGTTCGAGGTCAGGATTTCGCCCCAGCGTATGACGACCGTCAACGATCCAATCGCCGCAGCCTTCGATGTTCTGCTCGGCACGTACAGGAGCGTTGACGAACTGGCGATGTTGGACGTCGAGGTTACGGCTGAGTTGCGGATCACCGGAGCGCTATCGTTTCTGAGCCGGGCAGATCAATACTACGCGCGGGTGGCCCAGCGCGCCGCGCCGATACTCGAGGCACGGATCGAAGCAGGCGCGTTACTTGGAGCGGAGCTTATCACGACGGCCTGGACGCGCGCCGGTCGGCCGTCGTTTGCGCACCTGGCCGCGCCCACGCCGCCGAGTGCGATCGAATCGAAGGCGACCCCGGTCGCCGCGAGATTCGTCGGCAGTCGTCATTCCAAGGTCTACCATCGCGCAACGTGCCCACATGCCGCTCGAATCAAGAAGAGTAACCTGGTTCATTTCGACTCGCTGCGCCGCGTGCGAGAGACCGGCCGCAGGGCGTGTAAGACGTGCGCGCCGGACAAATAGCTTAAGGTTGGCGATGCGTCCCGGTCGGTCTTAAGTTGCTTCCGGTTGAGCGCCGTCGAACCTGTTTTTGGGTGAGGTTTTGATGTAATCCGTGCGATTTGCGGCGTATTCTTCCGGCGTCAAGGTATTCAGCTCGAACGCGTCGGGATCCTCGGCGATCTTGGTCAAAAACGGAATGCACCACCCGCATCCCGTACCTGCGCCGAGGCAGTCCGTCATCCGGCTCGGGCACTGCGGTTTGGTGCGCCTGCTGAAGTGAACCAGCTTGCGCATTGACACGTCAAAGCAGTAGCAGATTTTGTCGTCCAGATTCATCTGGATTATAGTGTACAATGCGCCGCGAGCGTTGTCGCGGGAGTAGCACGAACGGGCTTGGGATTGTTTGAAAATGGCATCGGATCAGTCAGCACAAAGCGGAGCTGCCACGGACGTGGGCGGTTCGGGCAGGCGGCGCATGCTCATCATCGGCCTGGACGGTGCGACGTTCGACGTTCTGCATCCGATGATTGCCGAGGATCGCATGCCCAATCTCAAACGTGCGATGCAGGACGGCGCCTGGGGAATCCTTCGCTCGACGACGCCCCCAATCACACCGGCGGCGTGGACCACCTTTTTGACGGGCAAGCAGCCCGGGTCGCACGGTATCATCGACTTCGAGCGCTACGACGTTCACACGAACAAACTCAGCTTCAACAACACGCACCGCCTTTCGCAGCTACGAAACATCTGGCAGATTCTCGGCGATCGCGGACTGCGCGTCGGAAGCGTGAACGTGCCGATGACCTGGCCTCCGATCCCGGTTAACGGTTTCGTGGTGACCGGATTCGATACGCCCAGCGTGCGATCGGGATTCGCCTATCCCACCGACCTCGAAGCGGAGATTCTTAAGCGCTGGTCCGATCCGATCCTCGGTACCAACTGGCGGCGGAGGGCGCTTGGCGGTAACCGATTGTTCGCGAGCAACATCGACTACATGTGCCGCAGTTTCCATCAGGGCGCGGAGATGACGATCTGGCTGGCGGATCGTTTCGGATGGGACGCTACGATGGTTGTCATGAAGCTGGTGGACAACCTGCAGCACAAGACATGGAAATATCTTGATCCCCGATGGGCGGATCGTAACCCTCGTCGAAGCGAAATGGCCAAGCGCGGTTTCACCGAGTGCGACAAAGCGGTCGGCACGCTGCTCGATTACGCGCGGAAACACGATGCGACCGTCTTGATCGTTTCTGACCACGGACACGGTAGCCTCGAAGGAAAGTGCAACCCAATCTGCTGCTGCAGCAGTGGGGTTATCTATATCTTCAAGACGGCGCGGCGCAGAAGCGAACGCGGCTACGCTACATCTGGGATCGCTTCCGCAGGAAAACGGGAAAATTCAAACGCGCCGGCGACATTGCTCACGACCTAGCCGTGGACTTTTCTCGAACGCGTGCATGCGTCATGCACGCGGGGATGGCCGGTTTTCTTTACATCAACCTGGAGGGTCGACAACCGACGGGAATCGTCCCACCACGCGAGTACGAGTCGCTGCGCGATGAGCTACGCGAGCGTTTTCTGGGCGAGCCGTGTCGCGTGTGCGACCCCAACGGTCAAACGATTCAGCTTTTCAGCGAGGTTCACAAGCCCGAGGAGCTCTACGGTTGCTCGCGAGAAGATCAACCTTGGCTTCCCGATCTGATTCTTACGCCGCGTGACGGCTTGGCTGTCGTACGCAAAATCCGCGGAACGCGGACCGTCCGTTGGCTTCCCTACAGACGGATCGAAGGTACGCATCGTTCGGACGGCATCCTGATCGCGACGGGCCCTGGGATTCGACAAGCATCCGGGCTCCATGCGCACATCGTTGACTGTGCGCCGACCGTCTTGGCTGCGCTCGGCGTGCCGATCCCCGACGACATGGAGGGCAAAGTGATCGAGTCGATCTTTGATAGCCCGCCGCGCGTAGAGTTTCAACCGGCGGCCGGCGCCGCTCAGCCCAAGTCCGCCGACGACATTTACTCCGAGCGGGAGCTCGAACAAGTCACCGAGCGCCTCACGGATTTGGGTTATCTGGAGTAACGCCGAGCTACACGCACACCATGTCTACGGCTGATCCTTTGTCGCCGGCGTAGGATTCGTGGTTTCCGGGCGTGGAACGCCGCGGTCACGCCAGTATTGGTCGGCCAGTTTGTCCCAGAATCCAACCTCCGTCGAGGCGAGCGAGTCCACGTTTTTCCCGTCGACGAACACAGCCGGTGTACCGCGAATTTTGCAGGCATCTGCTTGCTGAATGTCTTCGGTCAAGCGTTGCTCGATCTTCGGTGAAGTCTGGGCGCTACGCATCGCATTCACATCGAGCCCGATCGCAGCCGCGACCGCCTCGACCGAAACACTTCCTACGGCGAGTTGGTCGCGATGGTCGAACAGATAGTCATGCGCTCGCCAGAAGGCGTCGTTGCCGCCGACGATTCTCGCAGCCTCGGCCATCCTCACCCCGTCGCACGCGTGCCGGTGCATGGTGCGCGACGCCCGTGCGTTACAAGTCGTATCGATCGGATAGTGCTTGAAGATAACGCGCAATCCGTTTGCAAACAGAGGCTGAGCCTTCGTCTCGACGAACTCGGCGAACCGCCGGCAGGAAGGGCACTCGAAATCGCTGAAGACCACGACGTCCAACGTCGTCGTCCCGATGGGGGCGGTGGTGCGAATCGATTCGTCAGGTCGCAGGGCGATGTCGCAGTTCGTCGCCCGCTGCCAGTTCTCGTAGAGGCTGTCGGCGTCGGCCTTGACGCGCTTGACGGCCGCGATGCATGTCTGGAGGGTGCTGTTGGCGGATTCAGCGCGGCGTCGCCAGCTTGTTAGGCCCCACATGTTGAGTTCGGCGAAAAAGAGCGTTGCGATCAACCCGAGCGTAAGACATAGCGTGCGCGCTGACGGATGATCCGCTTGAACCACAGCGCTGGGAGCATCGGATTCGTTTGCCGTGCCCGCGCTAGTCCTTTCACGCCTTGGCCAGGTGAGTACGACGCATACCGCGATCATTACGTTCAGGACGTGCGTCACCAGGCACCAGGAGCACCACTCGGTGAGCACGCGGAACATGACCATCGTGTAATAGCCCGACGCTGCCAGTCCGAGCCCGACGAAGAATGTGGGCAGCACGTGCAGGCGTCGACGAGAGGTCGAGGGTCGCCCCACGCCGATAAACCAGACGAACAGCGCCGAATAATACAACAGGCCAAGGAACGCGACCGGAAGGTGTCCACGACCTGCGGGCTCATCGGGGAACTTGGGCGGGAAGTAACCGTAGGGACTCGCGAGGACGGCTGCGCAGTTCGCTCCGCCCGGCGGAGCATCGTCCCAGCAGCCCGCGTCGAACCATGCGCTGCCCGAAGTTCCGGTAACGTGTTTACGCAACAGGTTTTGGCTGATTACCATGGCCGCGAACGATAGCGCGACGGCCACGATTGACAGAATACGCCCTCTTTTCATCGCCCAAGATCGTAGGGAATATCGCCCGCCTGTCGAACCCGTCGTCCGTAACGAGGCTGTATCGTCACCCGCGTGGCGCTGCGCTCTCTCGCGGAAAACCGAGCGGTCGCCCGATAAGCTCTGCGATCGCAGTACGCTGAGAACGAAATTCCTCGTATGGATCCCCTCAGACTTGCCTTTCGAGCGCCCGGAGGAATAAAACGGGTATCACAAATTCGATGCGGCGCGACGACGCTGTGCGAAACAGGGGGGAAGGATCAATGACCGATTTCTGCGATAAGGCAAAAGCATTTTGCGTTTCCGAGGACGGTCTGACGACGACGGAGTATGCGATCACGCTCGCGCTGATTGTTCTCGTCGTACTTACGGCGATCTCAGGGATGAGCATGAAGGTCGACGGCGTCTTCACAACGATCGGCAGTGGGTTGTCCGGGGGCGCTGCTTCTTAGAGCGTGCCCCGCTCCTGAATCCCGAGCCGCGGGCTCTCCTGCGGAGGGCGAAGCTCCCGTGAGGGAGCGAAAGCCGTTGCCGATCCGAGCCGCTCCTGCGGAGAGCGAAGCTCCCGTGAGGGAGCGGTCCTGCGCTCCTAAGGCTATCTCCGATTCGCGGCTCCGTCACGGTCGCGGCTCTGCTTAGCCCCACCCATCAAATGGCGCGTGACGGAGCATTAGACGACTGCGTTTTGCGGCGATTCGGTGGTCACCGAATTCCCTGACGTCTCTTCGTTTGCCGCGCCGTTTTTACGTCTCGAATGCCGGACTCCAATTTGCTACAATCCCGCCCGAGAGCATGGGCCGAAAAACTCGACAAGTCATTGCGGTTGCGGCGCTGGTTGTTGGCGGTTGCGCCCCGCAGGCGATGCGTGAGCTGCCGCCCGTACCGCTTCGCCCGCAGCCGACCTACCTCCGTG
>JADFRO010000203.1 GCA_022561255.1 Planctomycetota bacterium
CTTTTCAACGACAGCAGCAGCAGTTGAAGGTTGCACATAACCCCCTTCTTCCTCAGCAACAGGAGTCCAACTTTGAAAATCTTGGTGGTGGGCCAGAAATGTTTGTAGATCCACGGTTTGTTTGGTTGATAAAGGTACTTTGCCCTTATAGTTGTTTTTGTTTCCATGATGATTACTCCGTTTCGTTAATGTAAGACAAGTATAGCTTGTGTAAGACAAATAGCAAGACAAATAAGTGTTTATTTTAAAGTATTTTCAAGTTTTGTTAGATCTCGGGTTGCTCCACGAAGCCATAGAAGAATCTCGGGCCACGGTGTAGGCCAGCAAGTGTCCCATTCGGCGGTAGGTGTATCTTGAGCTTGCGAACCGCCGCAACGCCCATAAGGAAGTAAATCCACTGGCCGCCGGGTTCGCACTGGGCTGGCATATACTCGTCCTTGTAGTATACGCGCCAGTCCGGGATGGTGTCTTTCTTCTCAGTGACACACTCGATGCTGTCATAACCTTGGAAGTCACAGCCGAACAGATAGATGTCTTTGGCCCCGATTTCGATGGCCATGGAAAAACTGGCGTTGATGACCAGCGGCCCAGCCCCCGGAAGAGAATGCTCATCGGACCGGCAAAACAAAGGATAGGGGGAAAGTGCGGGGCGAAAGAAATAAACAATGTCGTCGAAGAACTCGATCAGTCGATCGCGGAACTCAACAACGAACGCTATTTACTGTCTCGCACGCGCAAGCGGCTCGTCGATTCTCTTCAGGCCGAGCAAATCCAATTTCGCCCGGAAGCTGCGAGTAAGCTGTTCGAGGAAGCTGGTGTTGTTTTTCCGGGGCAAGTCGTCAAGCAATTTGAAGATCTTGTGCGATTCAATAAGGAAATTTCCGAGGAAAGAATCGGCTTCCTGAAAGAGGAACTCGTTGGTGTGAATGGCCGACTGGGTGAAGTAGCCAAACGACTTGAGACGCTAAACCGGCTGCGGCAAGTCGAATTGCAGTTTCTTGGTGACACCGAGTCCGTTTCAAAATACCGGGAATTGAACCAGCGTCTCGTCGTAATGAAAAACGATCTAGCGAGCATGGAGCGCCAGCGAGACGCTCTTCTTGGAATTCGGGAACGGGACAAAAAACTTCGTGCAGTCATCCGCGAACGCGAAGATCAAGTCGAAGCGCTGCAAGCGAATATTGATACGTGCGGTGCGAACAAAGACAGTCGCTACGAACGAGTGCGTGCGGCATTGGTCGGACTGTGTGAAGGGTTTCTTCGCCACAAGGCCCTGATCACGACACGCCTCAACAAGAAAGGCAACATCGAGTTCGACGCAGAGTACCTTGACGCGTCTGATATTCCAACAAGCGAAGCTGAGGGCAAGAGCTACAAGCAGGCACTGTGCGCCGCCTACGATCTAGCAGTGGCGCAAGTGTTATTGGACGAGGATTTCATCCGGTTCGTCTACCTCGATGGTCTGCTGGAGGGAATGGACAACCGAATCAAGTTCAACATGATTGACGTTCTTCGCAAATTGGCCGATCAGGGAATCCAACAAATTCTCACGGTGATCGATTCTGACTTGCCGCTTGACGAAGATGGCGAGAAGTTTTTCTTCGATGACGATGAAATCATTCTGACGCTGCACGACGAGGGGGCGGAAGGACGTCTGTTCAGAATGGAGACGTGGTAGCCATCGGCATACTGTAATCGCACGCCCAATGGCAATGGTTCGTCGCGAAGTGCTCGAAACTCAGATCCGACTTTCGTTACACTCCCGAATCCGTGTTCAATACCTTCCCCTGGCCGCAATCGCCGACGGATACGCAGAAGCAGCGTGTCGAGGATGCAGCGCAGGGCGTGCTCGATGCGCGGGCGGGGGTGCGATACCGGAACGATCGAGGTTGCCCTCATCGCGGAGAACTTGAAGCGCTGCAAGCCGCCACTGGACGAACAGGAAGTGCGGCGGATCGCCCTCAGCGCCGGACAGTACGAGGCGGATGCTTCTCGATCGGGTGCTGAAATCGTGGTCGCCAATCAGGTCGAAGCGTGGGAACCGCCCGTCCCGTTGGGCCGCTTCGACCTGCCGGAGTTCCCGATCGAGGCCTTCCCACGGCAATTGTGCGCATTGTGCGAATTCTGCGCTAGCGTCGCCAATTCGTACCAGGTTCCCGTGGACCTGCCTGCACTGCTTGCCTTGGCCGTTTGCGGAGCCGCGTTGGCTAAACGAATTGAAATAAGGGATGAGGCTGATTGGTGGGAGCCGGTCAACTTGTTCATTGCCATCGCGCTGGAATCGGGCGAGCGGAAGAGCGCTACGTTTCGTGCCATGGTGGCCCCGCTGGCAGAGGCCGAGCGCGTAGAGACCGAACGCTCGCCCCGGAAATTGAAAAAAACCGCGCCGAGCGAGCGCTCCTGGCGGCGGGCATCAAGAACGCGCAATCCAAGGCGGCTGGAAAGAGCAAACCGGACGAATACGAGGCAGCGAAAGCCCGGATGCTGGAGTTAACCGAGCAATTGCGAAAGACGCCGGAACTCCATGCCCCGGTTTTCATCGCGGACGACGCAACTCCCGAAGCGCTTGCCAGTCTGCTCTTCCAGCAGGGCGGCCGGATCGCGCTGCTCTCACCGGAAGGGGACACGTTCGATTTAATGGCTGGACGATACAGCGGGGACCGCAAGCCAAATCTCGGCGTGTACCTGAAGGGCCACGCCGGCGACGATCTTCGCATCGATCGGGTAAGCCGCCCGCCGGAGTTCGTTCGGGAACCGGCCCTGACTGTGGGGCTCGCCGTGCAGCCGGATGTCCTTCGTGGACTCGTCGATCAGCCCGGCTTCCGTGGGCGTGGCCTGCTTGCCCGGTTCATTTACTCGATTCCGACGTCTTTGGTGGGCTACAGGCAATTGCATCCCGATCCCGTGCCCCTGAAAGTCACACGGGGCTACGGCGATCTGATTAGGAACGCCTTTCGTCTGCAGCCTGTCCTATCGCGCAAGGGTCCCGCTCCGCATGTGCTCAGATTGGACGCCGAAGCACGGGCGGAGCTCGATCGTTTTCGCAAGTCCGTAGAACTCCAGTTACGCGAGGATGGCGAACTGGCGATGCTCAAGGACTGGGGCTCGAAGCTGCCGGGCGCCGTCTGTCGAATCGCAGGCATTTTCCACGGCTTGATCCACGCTCGGTCAGGCGATCCTTCCCAGACGCCGATTAACGCCGAAACAATGCTGTGCGCGATTTCGATCGGCGAATACGCAATCCCTCACGCCCGTGCCGCATTCTTTGAAATGGGTGCCGATCCGGCCGTTGGGCTCGCGCGCAGGCTGACCGCATGGCTCGTGGAAGGTGAACTGCGCAACTTCAGCCGTCGGGACGCGTTCAACGCGCTTCGCGGCGGCGAAAGAATGGCGGGCGTGGTTGCAAAGGCTCATGACTAAGCGGGTCGTCAACGACGAAACTGTCGAGCAGCCAATCAGCGAGGCGAGCGTGCGGCACCATTGTCGCAATGCCAAGGTGATGTTCAACGAAGCCGTCGAGCGCGAGCTAATCGGGTCAAATCCGTTCCGGAAGCTGACCAGCGCCACGGTGGCGGCCGAGCGGGGGCGATACGTAACCCCCGAGGACACCGATCGAATTCTCGAAGCGTGTACCGACCTGAATTGGCGGGTGATGATCGCGCTGGCGCGCCTGGCCGGCCTTCGCTGCCCGTCGGAAACGCATACGCTAACGTGGGCCGATGTGGATTGGGACCGGGGGCGGCTCGATGTGCGGTCTGTCAAGACGGAGCGGCACGAGAAGCACCGCCGGCGGGTCGTCCCGATTGTCCCAAGGCTAATGGACATCCTGCAGGACGCTTTTGATGCTGCACCCGAAGGCGAGCCACGTATCGTTCCGCTGTCGCGCAACAACCTGCATCGCACGCTTTGCGTGATTCTGAAGCGGGCGGAGATCACGCCTTTCGACCGACCGTACCAAGTGCTCCGTCAATCGTGCGAAACAGAGTGGGCGCAAGAATTCCCGCAACACGCCGTTTCGGCGTGGCTCGGGCATTCGGAGGAGGTCAGCCGAAAGCACTACCTGTTGGTGCCGGACGAACTTTTTGAGCGCGCTGCAAAAAGCGCTG
Organism: Planctomycetota bacterium; assembly: GCA_022561255.1. Taxonomy (GTDB): domain Bacteria; phylum Planctomycetota; class Phycisphaerae; order UBA1845; family UBA1845; genus JAJRUK01. Next base: position 4,107 of record JADFRO010000203.1, read on the forward strand.
CAGTAGGCTCTCGCATCGGCCCGCAACGTAACGCAAATTGCGTTGAGGCTGAATCGCGCGTGCCGGTCGATGACACCGGAAACACGGCTTGCGCTAGCGCCAACGGCGATTCCGGCACTGCACCGCCAGGGACTCGAACCCCGGACCCGCTGATTAAGAGTCAGCTGCTCTGCCAACTGAGCTAGCGGTGCTAACAGCCACGCATTGGATCATCTACGGTGATGACCGTCAAGGCAGTGGAATGGTGCGGACGGCGGACGCTACGAGTGTCGCGCCGCGCTTCGAGACGAACCGGCGGCGCGCTACGGTGAAACGGCTGACGCGGACTTGACGTGGGACGGTCCGGCTCGGTCGAACGCGTCGAGCAACTCTGCCAGGGTGAACAACGTCGCAAGCTTGATCGGGTTGTTGGGTTTGCCGGCTGGATAGATGAGATTGAGAGGCGGACCCGGAACGTCGAACGCCTGCAAGCCCGCAAACACGTCCTCGTCCCCGTCGGAGAAGTCCGCTTGAAACGGAATGATCCGAAGCTCCTCCATCTTTGCGACCGTCTCATCGCGATTGATGGCCAGCTTCTTGTTGACCTTGCAGTTCGTGCAGTAGACCGACGTAAAATCAACGAAGACGGTCGATCCGCCCCGAACGGCATCCTCAACCGCTCGCTGAGACCACGTTTGCCATGCGATCTTCGCGCTCGGAACGGGTGTTCCGACCGAGCGCGCCGCACGTTGCGCGGCGACGTTCTCACCCAGCGGGTACATCACGCCAAAGATCAACACACCCGTCGAGAGGACGAGCGCGCCAGCCCCAGCGCGGTACTTCCAACGAACAACGGTCGACATGGAGAGGTCGATCTTTCCCCAAATCCAGCAGGCCATCGCCACGAAGACCAAGAACGCCAGCGTCCATTCCAAACCCTCCGCACCAATATGGTATACGAGCGGATGCAGCAGCCAGATCACCATGCCCATGAGCAGAAAGCCCATGATCCGCTCGAAGGTGATCATCCAGTTGCCCGGTTTGGGCAGGAAGCTCAACCAGTTGGGATTCGCACCGAGCAGTACGTACGGACTGGCCATCCCCAGCCCGGCGAATACAAACGCCAGAACCGCAATGTGCGGCTCCTGTTTCGTCGCCCAGCCGAACGCGCCCGCCAACAACGGACCCGTACACGCGAAACCCAGCACTGGAGCAAGAGCACCCTTGCCGAACGATGATACGACTCCCTCGCGCTGGATTTTCGCCTCCATCGAAGCGGCGGCTGTTGGAACCTGGAGGGTGTAAACCCCTAACATGCTCAGTGAAAGTGCCATGACAACGGCACCCAGCGCAATGACGCCCGCGGGATACTGGAGCACGTTCTTTCCCTGGGCCGCGAGGAGTCCAAGCATCACGAAAAAAAGGAGCACGCCCGCTCCGAATGCAAGACCCAGCACGAGCGTTCGCTTACGCGACTCGTGTGCCTGTTGAACGAAACCAAGCACTTTGATGGAAAGCAGCGGTAAGACGCACGGTGTTGCGTTGATGAACAGCCCGTAAAGAAAACAACCCGCAAGCAACCCCAACAACCCCGACTTACGTAAGAATCCCTCCAAGCCGACCTCATCGTTACCAGTGGTGTTGACCGGATCGGTCGTCGCAGCGGACGCGGACGGTAGGATTTCGGGCGTCGACGAATCGCCTCGTGCGATCGGCGCAGCCGTCGTGACCGATGTAGCGCCGGACATGGCATCCGCACGCGCGGCGCCCATCGCGTCAACCGAAAAGGAAACAGCCGCAGGCGGCAAGCAGTTGCCTTTGTCCGTGCATGCTTGATACCGGAACAACCCA
>JADFRO010000204.1 GCA_022561255.1 Planctomycetota bacterium
AACGGCCGCCTCTCCAGCCCCGGAAATGACAGGGCATCGCCGCTGCCGTTTGTTGACGTTCCCCTTCCGGAGATCTCTTCAACGTCTCCTCGTTCAAGTATCCAGTCCATACGGAGCCGCGGCAGGCCTTTCCTCACGTCTAACTCCGCCCCGTCGTGGGTGTAGGGACCGCTGGTGTCGTAGAGGTTGATGGGCGGGTTTTCCTCCTGGCTGAAACGTCCCTCCGTGGGCGTTAGGGTAACTTGGCGAAACGGGACCTGGCCCGCCATCTCGATGCCAAGCATGATCATTCGGGCGACCCAGAAAAATAGAATGTCGGAACCCGTGTTCAGCAACGAGGTGGGATAGAAGGTCTTGAGATCGGCGCTGTCTTCGGGCCAGCCCATGGTGGAAAAAGGCCAGAGACCTGAGCTGAACCAGGTGTCGAGAACGTCTTGGTCGCGGACTAGGTCCGACACAAGCGAGTTTACCTTCGTTCGTAGTATCCTGGCACGCCCCGTTTCGGGCGTTGGATTCTCGTCGAGCCGAGACATGTCGTTGTCCCACAGTTCGGCTACTTTCTTGAGTTCTTGGCCGGCAGCGCCCGTCGACGTGTAGACAAAGCATGTGGTTCCACGAATGTCGGGCTGCACGCGTACGTGGTACGCGCCGCCGGGACAGTTATGCGCCGCCATCTTGTCGAGCGCTTCTTGAAGCTTGCTCGCCGCCGTCCACTTCCATTCACGGATCTCCGCGATCGACTTCTGTCCACCGCCGCCGGAGAGCTTGACTCTCCAGACCGGAATTCGATGTCCCCACCAAAGCTGGCGCGAGATGCACCAGTCGCGCTTCTCGCCGAGCCAGTCGAGATAACTCTTCGCGTATCGCGGTGGAAAGACCTTGATCCGCCCGTCCTCGACGGCATCCATTGCCCCCTGGGCAAGTCCGGGGACTTCGGTCCCATCCCCGAGAATGACGGAACGGGAAACGTGTTCTCCGGGAATGTGCTTTCTGTCGAGTGTCTCCTGGTCAACGTCGCTCGTCTTTAGGAACCACTGATCGGACAGATAGGGTTCGATCGGAAACTTGCTGCGATCGCTGTGACCGACCTCGTGGACGTGGTCCTCCACTTTATGAAGAAGGTCTTTCGCGTCGAGATCGGCAACGACCTTTTCACGCCCAGCGGCTGCGAATAGAAGTCCTTCGTATTCGCCGCTGTGGGCGTTCTTTGACCCGTTCGATTCGATGATCGGTGCGATCGTTCCGTCCGGTGCGAGGACGTTGATCATCGGAAGGTCATGTCGCAGGCCGACTTCGTAATCGTTGGGGTCGTGCGCGGGCGTAACCTTGACGCATCCGCTGCCTTTGGTCGGTTCGGCCCAGTTGTCGCAGATGAGCGGTATCGCGCGCTCCACGAGCGGGAGTCGCACCATCCGACCATCCTGCGCCATGTCACGGAGTTGGACCAACTCGGCGAGGTGGGTTGCACGCCGTTCCGCGAGTGAGTCGAGCTTCGCCGCAAGATCGGTCGCTTCGGCCGACGACTGATCGGTGATCTGCTTGCGCGCCTGCGTCAGCTCTTTTTCGCTCTCGGCGAAAAAGTTCTCCGGATCGGGATGGACGGCCACAGCCGTGTCACCGAGCATCGTTTCCGGTCGTGTCGTGGCGATAATGACGAACTCCGGTTCGCCTGCCTTCGGATCGATCACCGGATACTTGATGTGCCAGAAGTGTCCTTTGACGGTTTCGTGATAGACCTCGTCGTCGGACACGGCTGTCTGCAACTGCGTGTCCCAGTTGACCAGGCGTTTACCTCGGAAGATGAGTCCGTCCTTGAACAGCTTGAAGAAAATCGTCCGAACGGCCTGGGCGAGCCCATCGTCCAGCGAAAACCTTGTTCGCTTCCAGTCACACGAGCAGCCCATGAGCTTTAGCTGACTGAGGATGCGGTTCTCGTACTGGTCCTTCCACTTCCATATGCGACCCACGAGTTCGTCGCGGCCGAGTTCGTGGCGCGTCTTGCCTTCGAGTTCGAGAATGCGACGTTCGACGACGGCTTGCGTTGCGATGCCGGCGTGATCCGTACCGGGTTGCCAGAGCGTATTGAACCCGCGCATGCGGTGGTAGCGAATCAGGATATCCTGAAGTGTGTCACCGAGCGCGTGGCCGAGGTGGAGCGCACCGGTCACGTTGGGCGGCGGCATGACGATGGTGTACGTCTTTTCGTGGGGCGTTCCGTCCGGTGTCGAGACGAAGGCGCCGGACGCTTCCCATTGTTTGTAGATGTCCGGCTCCACGGCGCGGGGGTCGTACACCTTATCGAGCACGTTTGAATCGGGCATTCGCTCTTGATTCCAGATGTTGAACGCGGCTATGAAAAGATCGTAAGCGTAGGGTGTGCGTGCGAAAAGTCAACGACCAAAGCCGTGTGGGATGTCTTACAGGTTGACGCGGAGCTGCGCCGCAGCCGCGTCAACGGTCTGTTCGAGCAGCGTCGCGATGGTCATCGGACCGACGCCGCCGGGGACGGGTGTGATCAGTGATGCCCGCTCGGCAACGGCGGAGAAGTCGACATCGCCCACATTGCCCTCGTTGTATCCGGCGTCGACGACGACAGCCTGGGATTTGATCCAATCGCCCTGGACGAAGTTGGGCTTTCCGACGGCTGCAATCAGCACTTCGGCGCTGCTGACGAGAACGGGAAGGTCGCGCGTGCGCGAGTGACAGAGCGTGACGGTAGCGTGAGCGTTGATGAGCATGGAGGCCATCGGTCGACCAAGGATCGGACTTCTTCCGATGACCACCGCTCGCGCGCCGTCGAGCGTAACGTCGTATTCGATCAGCAGACGCATGATTCCCGCGGGCGTACACGCCGGTAGAGCGGGCATGCCCAGAATCATTCGCCCGATCGCCGCAGAGGTTACGCCGTCCACGTCTTTCGCCAGTGGAATCGCCTCGAACGCCGCTCGGCGGTCGATGGGTTTGGGAACCGGGTGTTGAATCACAATGCCGTGGACCGAGTCGTCGGAGGCGAGTTTGCGAACCTCGGCCAGGAGTTGCTCGGTTGTCGAATCGTGCGGAAGCTCGACGGCGAGCGATTTCATGCCGACCTCCTCGCACCGGGCACGCTTCATGCGTACGTACACCGCAGACGCAGTATTCTCGCCGACCAGAATCGTCGCGAGCGTAGGCGTAACGCCGGTCGCTTCACGAATCCGCTGGACCTTTTCTGCTGTGGCCTCACGGATGCGCTTTGCGAGCGGCCGGCCGTCCATGAGCTTGGCGCTGTGTTCACTGTGCATGGGCATGAGCATACCCTGCGGTCGTTGCTCCGTTAAGAGGGCATCGACGGAGAGCGTTCGATCGCGCGAGGTGTCCGTTTCAGAATTCGGTGAGTGGCAGGCCGCACCGTTCGCCGAGGTTTCGTAGGGCTGCCTCAAGATCCTCAGGTCGCCCGAGCTGCGAACGTTCCTTTCCGTCCGGTGCCGTAATGCTCACCTGGACGGACCCCGGGGCCGGGGCGGTGAGCTCAACCAGAAAACCGGCACTCTCGATTTCGTCGAGCACCGCGCGGGCGTTCGTGCGAACCAGGTATTTCGGGAACGGGGTGCCCGATGTGGGCGGCTGGAGTTCTTGTTCCGACATAACATCGCCCTGCCTGTTCGGGGCATCGGATCGGCCCACTCGGCGGTACGGGCGAGCCCTACATCTATAGGTTGCAATACAAACTGTATCGCAGGAAGGAGCTGGGCTTGTGGGCTGAATCACTGCGAGATTCTCGGACGAGCGCCGCCCGCAGCGCCCGACAAGCAGATCAGCGGTCCGTTAGAGCTTGGCGTTAACGATCGCCAGGATTTCCTTCTCTTTGGCGATTGTCTTTTCCTGGATTTTCTCGCCTCTGGCGATCAGGTCGGTGATCCAGGCTCGGTCTTTGATGTCCTTGGCGTTGATCTTGACGTTGAGAAAAGCGCCCATGACCGCAGAGCGAGCGGCAAGGGCGCCGACGCCCGCATCGGAGACGGAGTTGGGATTGCCGATCTCCGCCATCGCAGCGACAACGTCCATCGCGTCGCAGGTGACCTGCATCACTCGGAAGGGGATTTCGATGGCCCGCTTGGTCGCCGCTTGGACCGCTTCACTCTTCTTAGCCTTGTCCTCTTCGCTTGCGCTGGGCAGTCCGAACGCGGCCATGATTTCGTTGAAGGCGTCCGTATCTTCGTCGATCAGTCGAAGCAACTCGTCGTGGTGCTCCTTGCCCTTATCAGCGTAGTCGGAGAACTCCTCCCAACGCTCGTCCCATCCGCGTTTGTGCGAAGACAGATTGGCTACCATCGTGGCGAGTGCGGCGGCCATCGCCCCCATCGACGCCGCGATCGATCCGCCGCCGGGAGCGGGAGACTCAGAGGCGGTTTCGTGGACGAACTCGGCCATGCTCAGGTCGACGAGTTTCCGCACGCCGCGATCCGCGATGGCGTACTCGATGATTTTTTCGTCCGGCTTGAAAGGGTAGAGGTCATCGAGGCCGAGTGACTTCACGGCGATCTTGACGAGTTCCTTGTCGCTGACACCGGTAGAGCGTTGCTGCTTTTTGAGGAAGTATCGCCCGGCATCCAGCATGGCATCGAGCGGAATCAAGCCGACAAGCTCCGAGCCCGTTACGCGGACGCCCCTCGCCTGAGCGGCTTCGCAGCAAGCATCGAACGCGACGTGGACGGGCGTCATGGTGATGTTGGTGAGGTTCAAAGATACCTGAGCGATGCCGTACTCTTGGATGTACCAACCGATACCCTTAACGGACTTGCACGCTCCGGGAATCCATATTTCGTGGCCGCCCGCGTCCTTGGCGACCGGTCCGGTCAGCAGATTGCCCTCACGCTTTTTTCGTCCCTTTTCGCGAACGTCGAAGGCGATGGCGTTGGCCCGACGCGTGGACGTGGTGTTAAGGTTTACGTTGTAAGCGACGAGAAAGTCGCGAGCGCCGACCGCCGTAGCGCCCGACCTGGCGTTGAAGGAGGCTGGACCGAAGTCCGGTTTCCATTCCGGTTTCTTGAGCCTCTCTGCGAGACCTTCATATTCACCCGATCGTACGACGGCGAGGTTGCGACGTTGATCGGTCCTAGCCGCATGCTCGTAGCAATAGATCGTCAGCCCGATTTCTTCGCCGAGTCGGCGGGCGAGCGTGTGGGCGTAGGGCACCGTCTCGGCCATGGTGATGTTGGAGACGGGTACGAGCGGGCAGACGTCCATCGCGCCGAAGCGCGGATGCTGCCCGCTGTGCTTGCTCATGTCGATGCGTTCTGCAGCGACGCGAGCCCCCCGTACCGCGGCTTCGACGACCTCGTCCGGTGGTCCCACGAGCGTCACGACCGTACGATTCGTCGCCTGGCCGGCGTCGACGTCAAGAAGTTTGACGCCGTCGACGGATTCCATGGCGCTGGTGATTTGCTTGATGACGTCGAGGTCACGACCTTCGCTGAAGTTCGGGACACACTCGATCAGTTGGTTGCGCATGGTCAATATATTAGCGTGGCGCCGGCACCCTGTCTGCGCGTGTGATCGGGACGAGCTGTTCTACAACTGGCGATCCAGCCGTCGGTAATGGACGGCCTCCAGCACGTCGTCGGAACAGATCGTGTCGCGGTCGGCAAGATCGGCGATCGTTCGAGCCACACGCAGAACCTTGTCGTGCGCTCGCGCGGAAAGGCCCAGCTCAGTCAACGCTTGGCGCAGCACCATTTCACCGGCGTCGTCGAGTCGGCACCATTCCCGAAGCTGTGCGCCGGTCATGTGGCCGTTGGTCATTGTTCCGTTCTGCTTGAACCGTTCGTGCTGCTTAGCCTTCGCCCGGGTGACTTGATCTCGCATGCTCGACGACGGAGAGCCGTCTTGCTTACTTCGCAGCTCCGTGAACGATACGGCGG
>JADFRO010000205.1 GCA_022561255.1 Planctomycetota bacterium
GATTAATCCACGGACCATCCCTCGAAACGGAGACAAAATTTCCACGGATTTTCCAATGGTGCCCATGCGCTGACCCGTCTCAAGAATATCTCCGAAATCAATATTCCATTTTAATGGACCGCTGTTTGAGGCGTACAGGACACGCTGTGTTGATTGTCCACCAATCGGTTCGGGAATATCGGTATTTTTCAGAGGAGCTCCGTCATAAATGATCCTTCCAAGATTATGTCCCCGCATTGTTTCTATCACCGCATGACAATTTTGCTTTGCAATAAAACCAGGACCAAAACCAATAACATGGTCAGCCCATCCTCGGTAATCTTCATCATAGGATTTGATCATCCTGGCATCAATTAAAATGGTGGGAGAAAGTGAATGAAAGTTTTCAGGTTCATCGATAAAAACAGGGATAAAATCGGTGTGGACGAGGACATCAAATTGATTTATGTTGATATGTTTTCCCAGAATTCCTTCCACAGATGTTTCTCCATCGATAACGGCATCACTGAAAGTGACAGATCGCCGAATGGCCAGGGGGGGATTGATTTCACTGAGAATGACGTTAAACCCGGCTTTGGTGAGCGAAACGGCGGTTGCACTTCCGATTTCTCCCGCTCCGCGAATCCAGATTAATGTATGTGATACAGGTTTAATTTTCATTTTGGTCAGCATAATAGGTGTCCATATCTAAAATGATTCCGCGATCATTCACAGGAAAATAAGTGATATCATCCTTATGGGTATTCAATAATTCCCGCCCACCGGAATCGCCGGTAGCGAGCGAGACGAATCAACCAGTCCTTCCCACAAACGCACGGCATCGTCTTGCGGCACGAACAACTCGAGCCCGAACAGGCCGCAAAAATCGTGCCGCATCAGCGTCAGCGAAACATCCTTCCACGTTGCGTCAACGCAGCTAAGCCAGGCAAGAGCCTTGGCCTGGGGAACGCCCAGTTCTTCCGCGATGGTGACAGCTTCTGCGCCGACCAATCCGATACGTACGAACTCGGCCGTGCGGTCCGTCACTGTCACGTCCTCGGTGATGACGTACTTGTCAAAATGCTTCCGCGCTAGTGAAAGAAACCGGCGATCGAGATCAAGCCAAATCGACTCGGCAAACGCGAGAACATTCATGTCGAAGAGAATGCGGCCTTGCAAATTGGGAGTGAAGGCGTAGTTACCCTCGCCGCGACCGAGCGTCTTGACCTGGTTGGTCGTGAGGTTGTGCAGCCATTCCGCGCGATCGGCGCCGGTAATCTCGAGCAGTGCGCGATACGATCGGTCAACGATCGCCGGTCCGTCACGCAGCGCGCGGTAGCCGGCGGCAATCTGTTCGCCCCCGCCCTGTTCGCCCCCGCCGTCGCTTTGCGAATCAATAAACTCTTGCCACGTCGTCATCGCACTCCCTTTTCATGTTAACGCACCGGCCGCCAGCATAGCGCGACCGAAGCCTACCGACAACGCCACCGGTACCTCATCTCGGTCCCCCCTGATCGTCTGGAGATTCGAAATAAATCGTACATCAACTTAATAATGTGCCCCTGTAACCAAGTTCGGGATGAACCGACCCGAATCACTTGGAATGGACGATTTATGGCTCCAGCCGTGTTGATATAGTACCGATTTAGTGCTATATCATATACAGCCCCGTGTGGCTAGAGGCCGGGCGAAGGCGGTGGGCGGATGCTGGCACTTACGAAAAAAACGGACTACGCGTTGATTGCGCTGTCGTACCTCGCACGGTGCGAGGGATCGGTGATTAGTGCACGAGAGCTTTCCAGGCTGTCCCACGTTCCGCAGCCGCTGCTGACGAACATCCTCAAGACGATGGCGCAAGCAGGCGTCGTGGTCAGTGAGCGCGGATCACTGGGCGGGTATACGCTCGCCAAGCCGGCGTCCGAGATCAGTCTCTACGACCTGCTTACTGTGATGGAAGGACCGTTTCAATTTGTGCAATGTGTGGAAACGAGCAATACCTCGGAAGGAACTTCGTGCGATCTCGTGCCGTCGTGTCCGATTCGGCAACCGGCACAGCGGATTCATGGTCGGCTGAAGGATTTCTTAACGCACGTCACGTTGGATGAACTCGTTGCGGATTCGAACGAGCCCGCAAGAATACAAATGAACGAACCGGCTGCGGAGTCGCAGCCGAAAGTCAGGGAGTTGGCGATATGAAGTCGATTTATCTGGATCACAACGCAACCACACCCGTGGACCCGCGCGTACTCGAGGCCATGCTGCCGTACTTCAAGGAGACTTTCGGAAACTCAGCGAGCCGCAACCATTCATTCGGCTGGGCGGCGGAGGAGGCGGTCGATAAGGCGCGTGGCCAAGTCGCGAAGGTCATCGGAGCCGGCAGTAAAGAGATCGTATGGACCAGCGGATCCACCGAGGGCAACAACACGGCGATCCAAGGCGTCGCGCGCATGTACGCCGACAAAGGCAAGCACATCATCACGTGTACGATCGAGCACAAGGCTGTGATCGACCCTTGCAAGTTTCTCGAAACCCAGGGGTACGAAGTCACCTGGCTCGACTCCGACCCGAAGGGTTGCATTAGCGCTGAACAGGTGAAAGAGGCTATGCGCGACGACACAATTCTCGTCACGCTGATGTTCGCGAACAACGAAATCGGCACCATCCATCCGATCGCCGAGATCGGCGCCCTGTGTAAGGAGCGAGGCGTCCTCTTCCACACCGACGCCACACAGGCGTTCGGCAAGGTTCCGATCGACGTAAACGAAATGGGGATCGACCTGCTCTCGTTGTCAGCGCATAAGGTGTACGGTCCCAAGGGCGTGGGCGCGCTGTACGTACGGCGTAAGAAGCCTCGTGTCCGGTTGCAGCCGATCTTGCACGGCGGCGGGCATGAGCGCGGCATACGAAGCGGAACGCTCAACGTTCCGGGTATCGTCGGCTGCGGAGCGGCAGCGGAAATTGCACTGGCGGAAATGCAAACCGAAAGCGTGCGAACCGCCCAGCTTCGCGATCGTCTGTGGGCGGGCCTGAGCGAGCATCTGACCGAAATCTCCGTCAACGGCGATCCGCAAAACCGTTTGCCCAACACCCTCAACGTCAGCTTTCTGTATGTTGAAGGTGAGAGTCTCATGATGGGCTTCGGCGACATCGCGGTGTCCAGCGGTAGCGCTTGTACGAGTGCGTCGTTGGAACCGAGCTACGTGCTCAAGGGTCTTGGCCTGGGCGACGATCTCGCGCACAGCTCGATTCGTTTTTCGCTGGGGCGCTTCACGACGGAACAGGAAATCGATCATACGATCAAGCGGGTCGTGGCGGCGGTGAACCACCTACGTGACATGAGCCCGTTGTACGAAATGGCGCAGGCGGGAATCGACCTGTCGAAGGTGGTGTGGCAAAGTCATTAGACGTCTCGCCGTGACGAGGAGTTACAATTAACCCGCGACCTTTTTCGCGGACAATACGCCAAGGAGATAATGCAATGGCATACAGTGACAAAGTGGTAGATCATTACCAAAACCCGCGGAACGTCGGCTCGATGGATCAAAACTCCAAGACCGTCGGGACCGGCATCGTCGGCGCGCCGGAATGCGGCGACGTGATGAAGCTGCAGATCGAGGTCGACGAAAACGACCGAATCGTCGACGCCAAGTTCAAGACGTTCGGCTGCGGTAGCGCGATCGCCAGCAGTTCCCTTACCACGGAATGGATCAAGGGGCAAACACTGGACGAAGCCCTAATGCTGAAGAACACCGACATCGTGACCGAGCTGGCATTGCCTCCGGTCAAGATTCATTGCAGCGTTCTTGCGGAGGACGCCCTGCGAGCGGCGATCGCGGACGTCAAGAGCAAGATGGCAAAAACGACGGAAACGGCCAGCGCCTAGCGGCACGGCACTTGATATGAGAATCTGTTTCGCCGGATTGATTTGCCGGCCTTAACTTTGTATGAAAATAATTGGGAGTAGCGCGGAATGATTACGATTACGGAACTCGCGGCGAAAGAGGTCGACCACATCGCTGAGCAGCAGCAGAACGGAAAGAGTGGGGATAACGGCGACGCATCAGCAAAAATGTACCTTCGCGTCGGAGTCAAGGGCGGCGGATGCAGCGGGTTCAGCTATACGCTCGACCTGACCGAGACGATCGGCGATCAGGATGAGAAATGGACGCAGCACGGTGTCGACGTTATCTGCGACTCCAAGAGCCTGCTGTACCTCGATGGTACAACCGTGGACTTTAAGGACGAGGTGATGGGGCGCGGGTTTGTCTTCACCAATCCCAACGCCACGAGTAGTTGCGGTTGCGGATCGAGCTTCTCCGCCTAGGGTGGCACTCCCACCGGCCTGCTCGCCGCTCCGCCTGGACAACGCGGCGCGATGACAAGGCGGAGCCATGGCGATTTCGACGGCGATCAACACCCATTGTCCCAGTTGCGATGCTGCGCGGAGTTCGCTCATCGTCTGTGACGACTGTCGTTCCTTGTTCCCCGTCCCGCCGACGGCGACGTACTTCGACCTTTTTGCGATACCAACAAGCTTCGGTTTGGACGACGCGGCGTTGCTTGCGGCTTATCGAAGCCTGACGCGCCGCATCCATCCGGATCGATTCGGCGGCGCCGGGGATGACGTCGGTGACCTGGCGACGCGCCTCTCCGCCCAGATCAACGAAGCGTATAGCGTCCTTAGCGAACCGGTGCGTCGAGCGGATTACATGTTGACGCTGGCCGGCGGCCCTTCAGCGGCAGAAGTCCGCGACGTACCGGGAAACCTGCTGGAGGAAGTCATGACGCTGCGCGAGGAGATCGATCAGGCGCGTGACGACGGCGACACCGAAGCGATCGAGCGTCATCGAGACGCGATCACCGAACGGAAGCAACTCGCCCTTGAGCAGCTTGCAAATCACGCAGACCGTCTTGATACGTGCGATGACGACGAACGGGCCGGTTTTCGGAAACGGTTGAACTCGATCAAGTACTTCGACAACCTCTTGACGCGGCTGACCACCGACCCGTTGGCGGAGGCGGACCATCGATGAATAACGCCGGCGACATCGTCTTCGTTTCCGGGGGTGGGGTATTGGTCGATCGCAATGGCGTATTGACGCAGGTCGGTGGTGGAGCGATCGGGGACCTGCTCATCAATAGATTCGGAGACGTAGCTTACTCTACTGGAACGACGCTTTACTCTTCAGGCTTGGGAGACATGGGGTCGGTTGTCAGCCGCAGCGACGTCTTGCCGGGAATGTTCGATGGCGAGCGATTGACGAAGTTCCAGACGATGGTCCTCAACGCCCATGGACAGCTAGCGTTTATGGCAGAACTCTCCACCGACTTCGATGATCTTGGTATCTGGGCTCAGGATTTGTCCGGAGACCTGCGGCTAATTGCCCGCGAAGGCGGCATCATCGAGGTCGCGCCTGGAGACCACCGCACCATTCGCGCGCTCAGATTCGAGGGGGGTTCCGGAAACGAAGACGGGCGCAGCAGCGCATTTAACGACCGAGGACAAGTGGTGTTCATTGCGGAGTTCCAGGACGGAACCCATGGAGTTTTCATATCTGATTCGGTTGCCGACGTACCCGCGATCAATCTTGCGACCGTTACCATCGACGTCACGGAGTCGACGAATCAGGCTCCAACGATTGTCGCCGACACGTACCACGTTCTCTATGGATCGATCGAGGTGGATGCAAGCCAGGGAGTGCTTCGCAACGATAGCGACGCCGATGGTGACGTGCTGACGGCGATCCTTACCCGCGGACCGGCCCATGGCTCGCTGTTGCTGCAAGCCGACGGTTCATTTTCGTACACACCCGCCGACGGCTTTCTCGGGGAAGACACGTTCGCTTACTTGGCGAGCGACGGACGCAAGCAGAGCACCGAGACC
>JADFRO010000206.1 GCA_022561255.1 Planctomycetota bacterium
ACTCGGTAGCCAATCGACATATCCGAACCGCCCTAAGTGGTTCGAGGCGAGTTCACCTGGCAAGCCGTATATTCGCGCCTGCCCATTCGGTCTGTGGGTGCTGACCCAGACCCCGAAGGCCGCCCCGAGAATACCGACAATGAAGCCTATGGCGAGTAGTCGATTCATGTCGCTGCCTCGCATTCTGTGGCGGCACTACGCGGTTCGAACGATCGTCGTTGAGCCCACACCGGATCGCGCGCCTACAGAATCCCCGCGCCGAAAGCGGGTTCCTCGTCGTCCGGTTGTGATGGCGGAGGCGCGGTGGGGCGAGGAGCAGCCTCCGGAGCTACCTCCACAGGTTTCTCGGGCGTTTCGTCATCCGTCTTTGCGGTCGCCTGCGGTGCGTCACGCTTCGTATCCGTGCGACCTCGATCGCGCCGGCGCCGTGGTTTTCGATCCTGCGGCTTGGACGCAGGCGCTGGGCGCTGGTCGGTTTTTTCTTCGACACGTTTCGTTCGACTGCCGCCAGGGCGTAGCCCTGCAATGAGCGAATCGTAATCGCTCGTCTCGAATTCCGGCTCGTCGTCGTCTGACGTCGCAGCATCCCCAGTATCAGTTGACGTCGCAGCATCCCCAGTATCAATTGACGTCGCATCTTCCGTGGTGTCGCTTGACGTCGCAGCTTCTGCGGTATCACTCGACATTGCGGGTTCTTCCGAGGGAGCGTCGCTTGACGTCGCAGCTTCCGCGGTATCGCTCGACGTTGCGGGTTCTTCCGAGGGAGCGTCGGGCGCATTCTCGCCGACCGCAGACGCCTGCCGAGTCACGTCGGGCGGGCTACTCCTACCCAGCGCAGCTCTGCCCGCCGCCAGTGTCTCATCGTCGGCAGTGGCGGATGCCGGCGATTCGTCGCTCTGCGTTTCGATCTCGACGGGTGATCGTTCGACGTTGCTCGGCGTCTCGTCTTCAGGAGATTTCTGCTGCGCCTCGTCGGCGGCAGCGCGCTCGGCCTCGTAACGCTCGAGCACTTTCGTCTGGACGATCTCACGAAACTCGGTATTGATCGGATGCGCGATGTCGCGGTGCAGCCGACTTCGCCCTTCCGGCTCCGTGGAGACTTCAACCGGAGGCAGCTTGCTCCCGCAGTCATTGCAAAAGCGTGCTCGCAAGTGATTCTTAAAGCGGCATTTCGGACAATGCACCGTCAGCTTCCGCGAGGGCATCGCCACGAACAATCCCTGCGTACCTTCAACAACTTTCAGATCACGCACGACGAATGCGTCGTCAAGTGTGATGCTACAAACGGCTTTGAGTCGGTCGTTGGGTTCCTGGATGAGTTTGACTCGAATGTCGCTGATTTCCATTCAACCTTCCTCACTAACGATGGGGGTTTCTCGAAATGGGGCCGCCGCCACCGTAGTCTTTACCTGGGGGCACCGTTCCTCGATCGTTCGAGCAGCGGCAGCGGCCTCCTCTTGATCATCATAGAGCGTAAACATCGTCGATCCCGACCCGCTCACGCGGAACGTGCGATCGGTTAAGTGGTTCACCTGCTGCTGGAGTGAGGCAAGGGCAGGGCAGAGCTGAAACGCCGCAGACTCGAGTTGGTTGGAAGCGAGCTCCGTGATTTCGCGGGCCCAGCGACACGCCCGGATGGCCTCATCCATACCCGACCGGTGAGCGCCCATGCGCTGGGGAACCCACGTTCGATAGACGTCGGCCGTAGCGACGCGAACATCGGGCATGACCAGGACGACCCATCCCTGCCAGCACATCGACACCGGTTCGACCCGCTCGCCGCGCCCGGTCATGACGGCTGCGGGTAGATGGAAGAAGAGCGCGACGTCCGACCCGATCTTAGCGCCGACTTCCACCAGCGCCGCCGCGTCGAGCCGGGTGTTCCAAAGATGATCGCAAAGTCGCAACGTTGTCGCCGCGTCGCTGCTGCCCCCGCCGAGCCCGGCTGCAACCGGGATCCGCTTTTCGATTTCGATCCGAATCGCCGCGTTGATTCCCTCGCGTTTCGCGAGCCGCTGCACCGCTTGGGCGGCCAGGTTGTCCTTGGATGCGAGCGAGGCGTCCGAGCAGTCCACGCGAACACCTGGGTCCGGTGTGGCTCGGCAGCGGATACGGTCAGTCAGTCCAACTCCGATCGCCAGGGATCGGAGTTCGTGGAAGCCGTCCTCGCGCCGCCCCAGGATGTCGAGGGTAAGGTTGATCTTCGCCGGTGCGTTCGCGACGAGCGTGCGGACAGGTTCTATCTGGGGCGTTCTCAGCGCGTTCACGGTCATCGAAATAGGCGAGCGGTTGGCCCGCCGTACTTTGGCAGACAGGCGCACCACACAGCGAGATCGACAGAGTATCAAATCCACGGCTGGCTGAGGGCGTAAGAATCTTCGCCACGCGTCCGATAAGGCACCCGATCGCCTCCCCACTTCGCAAGCCCGCCCATGCTAAATACGCATGGTAGATGCCTGCGCTGGACTGTCAACGCTGCGACACGCTTCGGCCTCGACCCCTCGCCTTAACGGTGGGCAACGTAGCCACAACGCCTCAACGCCGCGCCGCCTGCTGTTTCTTCGCAACGAGTCCGCACAATCGTCAGGAACGTTGTGTCCCGCAAAGTGTCGTAACCCGTTGTTTCATAAGCGGTTGTGATTGCCTTGGGGCGGTAACCCGCCACGGAATCGGACGTGTCAAAGGTTATCGCAACCAGTGCCGCGCGCACACCGCCGGCACGCCGCAAACGGAGAGAAGCGATGTTGAGTGGCATTGACGGTCTGAACTCTTGGTCACCGGGACAGTTCCGCCGGTCGGGCGGTGTCGACGATTCCACGACGCCGTCAGCCCCAGCCGATCAAAACGCGATCGGCTCCAGGAATGGCGCGATCTCGATCACCTCTCAAACCGTTTCGATGTTGAACCTGAACGTGCAGGTCGGGGAACTGCTCAGCAACATTGGGGGCAACGCGCAAGGAAACCAGATGCTTCAAATGCTCATCGCCCTTTTGATCCTGATGACACTGTTGCAGCAATCTCAGAACGGAAAGGGCGGATCCGCCGACGCGCTGCTCGATATGCTTAGTCGGGGCGCCGACGGAAGCCGGATGCAGATGTCATCGACCTTCATGTCGATTCAGCAGACCACGACGACTTTCGTTACGGCGACCGATACGTTCGCCAACTCGACTTCACAAGGCGGCGAGCAACTCGACGTGTCCGCCTAGCGGATCGGTGTTCGCTTGGTCGCAACGATCCGTGTCGGACGACACGGTCACACCTCTTGGATTTCTTTCGTTTTAGCCGAGACGATCGCGTCGATTTCGTCTTCGTGCTTCTTCGTGAGCTTTTGGACGTTGTCCTTGGCGTCCTTGGCTTCGTCTTCACTGACGGTCTTGGCTTTTTCTTCGCTGTCGGCGGCTTTGTTGGCGTCGCGACGGGCGTTGCGGACGGCGATTTTCTGAGCTTCCGCCATTTTCTTTACTTGCCCAAGAAGCTGCTGCCGTCGCTCGCCGGAAAGCGGGGGGATCGGCAATCGGACGGCCTTTCCGTCGCTCATGGGCGTAACCCCGAGGGACGAGGACTGCAATCCCTTCTCGGTGTCGCCCAACGTGCCGGGGTCGAACGGTTTGACCAGAAGCGTACTGGGATCGGGAACGCTGATCGTAGCGAGCTCGCGCAGCTCCATACTACTGCCGTACGAACTGACTTCGATCTTCATGTGTTCGATCAGGCCCGGATGGGCCCGTCCGGTACGAATCCCACGAAGCTCCTGTTTGAGGAACTCCACCGCCTTATGCATCTTCGCCGAGCATTCTTTCTCAATCGACGCGAGCGTCATGGCTCTCACTCCTACTACCCAGTCTCTCTCGCCGGTGCTACGAGCCTACCGGTGTCTCTACATTACAACAGATCATGCGCACACGGCGCGAGCTGCTTCAAGACGCGCCCGCATCGATGAGCGTACCGCGCCCTTCGCCCTGAACAACGGCACGCATGTTCCCCGCCTTTCCCATGTCCAACACAATGATCGGAATCCCGCTTCGCTGGCAGAGATCGACGGCGCTTAGGTCCATGACGGCGAGTCGTTTGTCGATCACCTCGTTGTAGGTCAGCCGGTCGATTTTCGTTGCCTTGGGATCCTTGGCGGGATCGGCCGTGTAGACGCCGTCGACCTTCGTTGCCTTCATGAGTACGTCGGCGCGTACCTCCGCCGCCCTCAGCGATGCGCCGGTATCTGTCGTTACGAACGGGTTGCCCGTTCCCCCCGCGAAGATGACCACGCGTCCCTTCTCGAGATGGCGAATCGCCCGCCGACGGATGAAATTCTCGCAGACGTTTTGGACCGAGAGGGCACTTTGCACGCGCGTGGGAACACCGAGCGATTCGAGAGTGTCCTGCACCGCCAGCGCGTTGATGATCGTCGCCAGCATGCCCATGTAATGTCCGGTTGCTTCTTCGATGGGTGTAGCTTCTGCGATCACGCTTCCCCGGACGATGTTCCCTCCCCCGACCACGACGCACACCTCCACGCCCAACTCGACGACGAGCTTGATCTCCTCGGCGAGCTTGAGCAGCGCCTTCCCGTCGATGCCGCTCTTCCCCGTCGCGCAGAGACCTTCCCCGCTTACTTTCAACAGGACTCGTTTGTATTTCGCGTCGGACATTGGTCGGTCTCGGCGGCGGACGCTGCGTGTTTCCTTATCAGCGCCGCGTACCCTACAGCAGGTGCGCGCATAAAAAAAGGGGCCTTTCGGCCCCGTGGGAACATTGGCTCTACCCGCCGACCTTCATGATGGCCATGTCGGTTACTGCGTTGACGCCCGCCTGCTTGAGCACCTCGCCCACCTTCGTCTTGCCGTAGTCGTCCGTCTTAACGTGCAATTGCTCCATGAGGACGCGCTCGGCGTAGAAGGCGTTGACCTTTCCCTCCGTGATTTTTTCGATGATCTGCTCGGGCTTGCCTTCCTCCTTGGCCATTTCACAGGCCTCCTTGCGGACCTTTTCGACCTGATCCGCGGGCACGCCGGATCGGTCGATCGCCATAGGCATCGAAAAAAGCGTGTGCATGCAAAGGTCGGCGCCGATGTTTTTGTCCGAACTGGGTTTGGCGTCCAAAGCCATCAGTACGCCGCTCTTACCGTCATGGTGAACGTAGGACGTTAGGCACTCGCCCGTGACGCGTCTGCACTTTGTAAGGTTCATCGTCTCGCGGAGTCGGCCGTAGACGCCCAGAAACAGCACATCGAGTTGGGGATCCTCGCGGATCGCCTTGGGATCGGGAGACTTCTCGCTACCCTCCGCCACTTTCTTGGCAAACGCATTCGCCAGATCGACGAACTGCTCGTTTTTCCCCACGGGGGCGGTTTCACATTGCAACTCGATCATCCCACCGGTTTTCCCCGCATCGTCGATGTAAATCGCGATGCGTCCCTCGCCGGTCGTGCGATCTGCCCTCTCCGCCAGCTTCCCCTTGTGCTTCTTGCGAAGCCAGTCCATGGCCGATTCGAGGTTTCCATCGCACGCGGACAATGCCTGCTTGCACTCCATCATCGGCAAGTCGGTCTTCTGCCGCAGCTCCTTCACTGCCTGCGCCGTGATTGCCGCCATATCGCGTTACCTTCCCAGGCCGTCACCGTGGATCCGACCGCCGCCTCGCCTGCGTCCGCGAAGCAACCACCTGACGAATCCCACCGCCGACGTTCGTTGGCCTATATAATGAGTACTGTGAAATCCACACATAGTGCCAGCGCACCAGCCGGGCAAACCGGACATGCGAAGCTAGGTGGACGCGTTGCGTTCGGAGACCGCAGCGGGCGTCAGGCCGGCGTCCGATGTCTTCGTGGACGAATCCGACCCGGACGCGACCGGCTTT
>JADFRO010000207.1 GCA_022561255.1 Planctomycetota bacterium
CGGCCGGGGTGCAAACGAGCGCGGCGGTGAGCGCTGGAGATGAACCTCAATGGCGCCTCGACCCCTCTGAACGATGGCTGGTCGCAACGCTCACCGCGGCGGAGGAACCGGAGGTGGTTATCGTGCCTGCCGCTGCGGTGTTCGGGCGGATCGAGCGCAGCGAGAGGCTCGCCGGCAGGAACTCGTCCAGAGCAAAGAAGCCGAGAGGCAGACGAGTCAGGATCTCGTCAGGCTCGCCTCAACGGAGCTTCCATTTGCTCTGACACCCGATCTTGTCCGAAATGTTGATGAACGGGACTTAGCGGAACAGTCGAGCCGGGAAGCGTCGGTCGTCACCGAAGTCCTTGTCAAACGCGATTCGGAGGTGCTCAAGACACTTCGAAGCGAGGGAGTTGATGACGATACGATTGCCCTGGTTCGCAGGATACAAGAAGCCGATCGTGACGCACGCAAGAAGACCGTTGCATCAGGATTTGGACATGGGCTCTCTGAGGCGTCGCGTGCGGCAGTCCGTCATTTGCGCAATGGGGCATTGTCCGGACAAATCGAGAATGTCACGTCGCTTTTAGAGCGGTTCGACAAGGCACGCACGAAATGCGAACAATTGGAGCGTTCGCTGGAGATGACTCCTGACGACATATCCATTGTAGATGTGTTTGATCGCCTTAGAGCGGCTACCGAGAAAGAATCCATACTGAATGGGCAGGCTGGCCGAATTCAGGATGAAATCAATTCATTACGGTATCAACGTGACGAGATTGAACGCATCGTCAAAACCATCCAGCGAAAGCAGGTCGATGCTGAGATTGACAGTGATCAGGCTGCAAGAATGGTGAAGCTCGCCGTTCGAACGCAAGAGACGATGCGGGAGTTTTTGAAGCGTGCGACGGCGCGCAAGATTGACAGATTGTCCCATCTGATCAGTGAGGCGTTCCAGTTTCTGCTTCGAAAACAGACCCTGGTCGAACGTATTGAAATCGATCCTGATTCCTTTCGGATCACACTCTTCGACTCGGAAGGCGGGGAGCTTCCGAAAGAGCGACTTTCGGAAGGTGAAAAGCAGATTTTCGCCGTCTCCGTGCTGTGGGGGCTGGCAAAAGCATCACCGCGACCGCTGCCTGCAATCATCGACACTCCAATGGCTCGACTTGACTCCGAGCACCGTACACTTCTTGTTGAACGGTACTTGCCACATGCCAGCCATCAGGTCATCGTGCTCTCCACTGACGCAGAAATCGATCAAACCTTTTACCCGAAGCTTTCACCGTTCGTGTCGCGCGAATTTCACTTGAGCTATGATGAAGACGAGAAAATGACAGTTGTGGAAGATGGTTATTTCCCCGCATTCAAGAATCAAACTGTGGTCTCGGCGAAATGACGATCAAACACTTCAAGCTTTCCAACCAGGCGAAGGATCAACTGATCCGTCTCAAGACTCGGACAGGAATCGAACATTGGAATATTCTGTGTCGTTGGGCATTTTGTCTCTCTTTGCGCGAACCAACCCCACCCACACCAATCGAGCATCCAGCTGACAGCAACGTAGAACTTACCTGGCAGACGTTTGGCGGTGAATACCACGAGTTGTACCTCGCGCTCCTTAAGGAACGTTGCGAATTGGATGGGCTTGATTCATCCGATGAGGTCACACTCGCTCAGCAATTCCGACTGCACTTGCACCGAGGTATCAGCCACCTCGCCACACCCAATCGAGTTCGGGGTATTCACGATCTCGTCAGTCTGGCAACTCAGACTTGATTCGTATTTTTCATTCAAAGGTCGTCAAAGTGAATTGAGCAATGTCTTCAACTTGCGAACTTCCTCGATAGACAGTTGCGGAGTTTTCCCTGTGCCGTGTTTGAATTGGCTCTTCTTCGGATCGACGACGAGCTTTTCGATCGGCCATAGGTCGAGCCCCCGCCCGACCGCCTCGCACGTCTCGGAGGTGATCTCTGACTCCATGGGCGTGACCCGCTCGGGCGTTTCTTGCGCAACCGCGCCGGCCTCGTACGCTAGTGCTGCCACAATCGCCAGCACAATGGCCGATCGCGGCGTGCTGCGCCACGTGAACCGTTTCAACGATGTCACCAGTGATCGCTTCACCATGCCGTCATTCTTCCAGTTCCTGAAGAGCACGATAGTACCGCTCGATCCAAACGCGGTAGCGCTCAAGATAGTTCTCGCCGATCCCCTGGATCATCTCCTCGCGCTGCCTCGCGGGAAGATGACCCCACCCACGACGTACGTCGATCAGGTCGCCGCGAGCGGGCTCAACAGCGGACACGGCGCCACGCTCGGCCGAGTTCTGTTCACCGGTCGCTCCGCCTTCAGCTTCTTTCGCCTGCGTCACCCGCGACGTTTCGCCGCCTCGGGACTTGGGCATACGGCGTTTGTCCGGATTGGACCAATCGGGCGAACGCCGTCGCGGTCGCCGCTGCATCGCTGCTGCCGCGATCGCTTCGTCCAGTTTCTCCGTAATGCTTCGCTGTAACGCCTGGGTCTGCTCTGACGTGTCGAAATCGATCTCGACCCTTCGCGCAGAAGCGTTCATCAATCGGATGATCGCCTCCATCAAGTCCTCATCCGTCTCGGCGACGGCCTTTCGAATCAGGCGTCCTGAAAGATCGTCCTTCTTTTTCTTGGACTCGGCAGCGCCTTCTCCCTGCTGAGCGAAGACAGGCGAAGCACTCGCGACCAACGCGGCCACAAGCGCGCAGGTCCAAGGCCCTGGGAATGGCGCGCGCAGTGCTACGTGGGACCGCTTGATCCATCGGTGGTCACCTCCGCGAGTCGTCATGGTCTCGTACGCTCCGTCACCAGCTCGGCCAATCGCCGGACTTCCGTTTGATCTTCTCCGATGATCGTCAGTTGTTGCAATTGCACTTCCGTCGCCTCGCTCGGATCAAACTCCGCGCTCAGCTTCTGCGTTCGATCGTTGATGTCCACCTGCATCGCTTTGAGCACCAGCAGCTCAGCCACCGTGGGAACGGGTTTGATCGTTCCATGCGCAGACGCTCCGCCACCACCTCCGCCTCCGCCGTCCGCCTCAACGAACTCCGTATTGATCGGAAGGGATTGGGTGTCGATCAACGCACCAATGAGCTTTTCGAGTTCGCGGACCACGCGGTCGACCATAGCGATCAGCGCATCGTCAACCAGACGGGCGTCGAGCGCGTCCCGGCTGGAATCCATCCACCGCCCGACACGCTCCAGAGCCCAATCGTACACCGGGACTTTCTCGAGCTGCGGGCGGATCACCTCCACCATGTCCCGCACGAACGCCTGCTCCCGTGCGAGCTTTGAGGCATGTCGCGATTCGGATCGCCCGATGCGCCCCCGATCCGCTATCGCCTTAGCCAATCGATCGATCCCTTCGTTGACCAAAAGCTGCGCCGCGAGCATCGCATCGAGCTTATCATGGATACGCGCCAGTGATCGTCGCAACTGTTCGTCGGCTACGGCGCGAGCGAGTTCTTCAAGAGCTACGAGCGCGCCCTCCAGCAGCTTCAACGCTTCGTCCTGAGCCGCGTCAGCGCGATCGGACTCCGTAACCTGCAACGCGCTCTCCGCGCGGCGCATCGGCGTAACGGCCCGGCGAAGAAGGCGCCCGGCCTCGAGAGCCCGCTCGACCTCCGACAACTCGCTACCCAGTAAGCCGGTGTTGCGCGCCAGAATGTGCTGGTCATGGGCGAGAGAAAGGAACACGCTATCCGCCGCGCCGATCGTCTTCGCCTCGGTGGAGGCCAAGCGAAGCGACTCTTGCTGCTCAATCAACCGAGCGACTTGATCCTCGCTGCGCTCAGCCCGTTTGCGAAGCTCTTCCAGCTCCCATACCTCACGCTCGCGGAGAGCGGCGATCATTTCGCGCATTCCCTCGGCGGCGGCGCGCTGATCGATCGCTGCAGCGGCTGTGCGATTGGCCTCGATCGCCTCCGACGCGGAGGTGAGACGCTTCTGAAGATCGTGAGCCCGCGCCGCCCGAAGGGCTGCGTCCATAGCGTCTGCGGCTGCCGTGTCACGACTTCCGGTCGCTTCGCGAAGCTGACGTAGATTCATCAGGTGGCGCTCGACGTCTCCGGCGAGCTGCTTCTGCCGGCGCTGGACGCGACGGAGAGCAGCGGCTTCCTCCGGCGTAAGTGCATCGACGGGTTTTCCGAGCATGGAGCGACCGAGTTCGACCGTTTCGCTATGGAGTCGATCTTGCCGGTCCAAAAGGTCGCGCGTGCGACCGACGATGCTCTCAAAACTACCCCACTCAAGCAGCGATCGAATCAGGGCTTGCAGACGCTCGATGGCGTCATCCTGCGCGCGTGCCGCAGTTTGTAGATCCGCCTGTTGCGCAGCAGCGTCCGCGCGGTCACGCGCCGAGCCCAAGGAGCCGCCCGCGACCGTCATCGGTCCAGCCGCTACGGCTCGAAGGGTCTTCGCCAGCGAAAGAACGCGAACATGCGCGTCTTTATCGTCCACGACGTTCCGCTCCATTCGACTTTGGAGATCATCGAGTCGCAGCGCTGCGTCGCGTAGCTGCCGTGCCAGGCGTGCCTGCGCCACGGCCAGGCCTGCAGCGACCTCGCGTTCGGGCCCGGTGAGCGCGGCGCCGGCTCGCAACAGTTCACCCGTTTGATCGCGAAGCTCAGACTGCTCGAGGACGACTTTGCGCAGGCGCGCTTCCGTGAGCGACAAATCCTCACGGATACGAATCGCAAACTCAGTCTCACTGATCACGCGGATTCGCAAAGCCGACGAGCGTCCTTCCTGACCCGCCGCGCCGGCTGCGGCGTGGTTGTCGCTCGCGACCGCCTCGTACACCAGGACGTCTCCGGGAGCGAGCGAGAGCGGCTCCATGTTCCACACGTACGCGGCGAACGCCTCGACGCCGCCGTCGTAACTGATGATCTCGAGGCGATCCGTCAGCGACGTTGTCGTAACCGTGCCGAGTTGCGCGTGCTCGGACTGCAGCGCGAGCGACGTGATGCCGAAGTCGTCCTCGACGCGCACGACCACACGAACGGTCGCCTTGGGCGTCAGCTCCGTAACCGCCTGCGGCTCGACGATCGCCACGGACGGTGGGGCATCGGGTGTCGCAAGAATCGAATACGACGCGGCTCCGCGATTCTCAAATCCGTCGGCGTCGCGAAGCTGAATCCGGAACGACACGTCGCCGGTCAACTCGAAGCGGACGGTGAGGCGTCGCGGATCGTCGAGCGTACGATCAAACTCAAGAAACTCGCCTCCCTCCGTTAGCAGACCCACTGGAGAGCCCGCGCCATCGCCCTCCTGTACGGGCGAAAACGGAATCGGTTTGCTTGAACGGATCGCCACCGTTACGAATCCGCCCAACGGCGCACGGATCGGACCGTCGGCAAGGTCTCGAACCCGTGCGGCCATGCCGGCCGCGTACGGCGGCGGCTCGATCGTCGCCAAGGCCTCAACGACTTCCGGCCGCCGAACGACGCGAAGGGTTCCAGGGGTGCGCCGCGTGCTGGCGTCCCCCGCTTCGAACCAATACGTCAGATCATCCGTAACGGCGTCGATCGTCGTGTAAAACGTCCCGTCGCGCTGACGTTGCATGGCGAGGACGTTTTCCCGCCCGTCGCGCTCGCGTAGATGGACGACACCGCGGAGCGAATCGTGCAGGCCGCGATCGACACGCATACGGACCGTGATCGATTCGCCCAGCGCGACGGTCTGACGACTCGTAAGCGGAACGATCGAGGTACGTCGTGGCCACTCCGTATCGCTGAACGGATAGGCATAGCGCTCGACGCCGGTGCGAACCCAGGTAGGGGCGACAAACATCGCACCGACCAACACGAGCAGACACATCGCAAACACCCCAGCCCGAACCCCCA
>JADFRO010000208.1 GCA_022561255.1 Planctomycetota bacterium
ATGCGCCTCGATGATCGGGCGGCTGATGGGAAGCCCCATGCCCATGCCCTCTGCCTTTGTTGTGTGGAACGCGGTGAATATTTTGTCGGCTGCGCCCGCGGGCAAGCCCGGTCCCCGGTCGCTTACCGAAACACCGACCTCCTCAGGCCCGGTTCGCGACGTGCGGATCTCGAGCCGACGCGTTTCCACGTCCGCCTCGCGCATCGCTTCGATACCGTTCCTTACGAGATTAAGAACTACCTGCTGCAACTGAATGTTGTCCCCGATCACGGTGGGTATGTCAACGCCAAGTTCCAGGTGGACCGTAACCTCCTCACGGCGAGCCTCCGCGCTCATGAACTCAACGACCTCGGTGACGGCGTCATTCAGATCGACGGTGGAACGCTTGGGTTCGCGCTTTTGCACAAATTCACCGAGCCGTCGAATGATTTCACCGGCCCTGCGGGCCTGCTGGGAGGCCTGATCGAGTGCGTGGAGCACTTCGTCGGAAACCGGTTCACCCGCTTTCAGCTTTCGCAGGCTTCCGGTTGTGAAATTCACCACGGCCGTCAGCGGCTGGTTGATCTCGTGGGCGATGCCGGACGCCATCTCGCCCATCGTGGAGACACGCGTGACGTGGGCGAGCTCCGCCACGTGCATCTTCGCTCGGTCTTCGGCTTGCTTACGCTCCGTGATGTCCAACACGGTGCCCAGCATACGTGTCGCTCTTCCCGATTGATTTCTATAGACGGTCGATCGATCCGCGACCCAGCGAACGTCACCGTTGGGCCGAACGATGCGGTATTCGATTGCGTAGCCGTCCTCCTCGGCGCCGTCGCGGAGCACGCCTTCTATCGTGGCGGTTACGTGCTCCCGGTCCTCCGGGTGGAGACGCTTGGCGAAATCCTCGACATTGCCGCGGAACGACTCGTGTGGAACCCCGAGTATCTCAGCCGTCCCTTCGGTTCGGATGACGTCTCCGGTCTTGACGTCGTAATCGTAGATTCCCATACGATCCGCCTGTAGCGCTATCTGGAGCCGCTGTTCGCTTTCGCGCAGGGCTTGCTCAGCCCGTTTGCGTTCCGTGATGTCGGTCAAAATGCCTGAATAGATTCGCCTGTGGCCGAGATCCACCTCGCTAACGTGGAGGTCCAAGGGGAACGTAGTTCCGTCGCGCCGAACTCCGGTGAGTTCACGTCGCCTTCCGATGATGTTCTTCACGCCGGTGCGAAGGTAGTCGGCGAGATAGCCATCGTGGCGATCCCGGTCGCTCGGTTGCATGAGCATCTTGATGTTCTGGCCGAGAACTTCCTCGGCGCTGTACCCGAACATCCGCTCGGCGGCGCGGTTGAAGGTTTCGACGATCCCGCGCTGGTCCATGGCGATGATTCCCTCGGCCGCGGCGTCGAGAATGGTTCTGGTACGCACGCTAGCTTGCTCAAGTGCTTCGTCGGCGAGCTTTTGATCGGTGACGTCCACGCCGAGCATTGCGATTCCGATGACGTTGTGGTCCGTATCGCGCAGCACCGTGCTGTTCCATAGAATCGACCGGGTCTCGCCGTTACGCGTGATGATGTCGCCTTCCTGGTGCGGCGCGACCGCTCCGCTTGCGACGTTGTCCAAGAATTCCCGTTTCGCACGTTTCCGCTGATCCGGGGCGACGATCTTCTCGAACCAATCCTGCCCGGTAAGTTCCTCGCGATCGTAGCCGGTAACCACGGCGAGGAATTCGTTGCAGAAGGTCACGCGACCTCGCCCGTCGAGTAAGACGGCAACCAAATCGACCGTCTCCAACATCGCGCGGAAGCGTCGCTCCGATTCTCGCAGCGCTTCGTCGGCTCGCTTTCGCTCTGTGATGTCGACGAAGGTCACGACCGATCCGGTAACCTGCTCGCCCTCGCGGATGGGAGAGGACCAGTACTCCGCTGGAAAGCTGGAACCGTCCGCCCGCCAGAGCACTTCGTCGTCGACGTGCGTTCCCGTCCCCTCGCGAAAGGCTCGAAAGATGCGACATTCATCCATCGGGTAGGGTGATCCTTCGGCTCGCGTGTGGTGGATCAAATTGTGCATGTTTTTTCCCAGAAGCTGGTCGGCGTCGTGGTAACCCAAAATGCGCACGCACGCGGGATTACAAAACGTGCAGTTCCCGTCGAGGTCCAGGCCGTAGATTGCCTCGCCCGTCGAGTCGAGCAGGAGGCGCGTTTGGGCCTCGCTCGCGTGCAGGGCGTCTTCCGCTATCGTTCTCTCGTGAACGTCGGTGAGGGTGCCGACCCACTCGCGGATCGATCCGTCCTCGTCAAACAGCGGAACGGCTCGTGTTTCGTAGTGGCGGTAGGCGTCGGACGCTTTGTGATAGACGCGGCCCTGCGACTCGTATTCAGTTCGGTCGGCGACTGCTTGCGCCCACTTAGCGCTTAGTTGATCGCGATCGTCCGGGTGGAGCATCTCCGTCCAACCCCAACCCTTGTGCTGCTCCCACGGTTGCCCGGTGAACTGTTCCCAGGATTCCTGCCGCTTGACAAACGCCCCTTCGCCGTCGGTCGTCCACGCCACCGCTGTGGACGCAGCCACAAGAGACCGGTATCTCTCCTCGCTCAACACGACCGCTCGCTCGGCGTTTTTCCGTTCGGTGACGTCTACGAGTGAAAACACGAGAAGCTCCACCTCGCCGGCGGCGTCGAGCAGCGGCGTGAGTGTCCAGTCCCAATGGGTTACGCCCCGCTCGGGGTGGTCGGGGAATACGAACGGCTTGGCGGTCGTCTCAAACGGTTTCTCGGTCCGAACAACCTCCTCGAAGATCGCTCGCGCGTCGGAGGGATAGAACTCGAAGTGGTTGTGACCGGGGAAATCCTCGACGCGCCGCCCGCACGCTTGCGCGTAGGCTTTGTTGACGCGAATGAAGTTGAACTCAGGGTCGAGAAGAACCAGGCAGGTCAGCGTTGACTCGAAGTATGTTTCGAGGAGTTGCGAAACGTCGCGGGCCGTTTTCTTGGATCGCTGGATCGATGTGAAGAAGGGAGTGATCGACGCGGTCCCAACGACCATGAGTATTGAAATGGCGAGCGCGACGAGCTCCGCGGAGAGGTCAGGGGCGAGCGCGGCGTCGTCGGAGATGATTCGGAAGAAGGTGATGCTGCGGCGGACGGCCATTAGGGTGATGGCGATGGCGATCAGCGACCAGGCCCAACGACGACCCGTTACCCGGATCAATCGGAAGGCGAGCCCCGCGGCGACGAACTGGAGGAACGTCGATAGGGCAAGAACGGAACTCACCGTCACCTTAGTGTCCTCACAATGGCGCGAGTTGTGTGGGCGAGCCGGCGCCTCAAGATGGCAAGACCGCCGATTCGCCGGCCCCCATCGTAACGGCCGATCCCGACCCTTGCCAGTCGTGGCCGACGGGCGACGTAGTGCTACAAAAAGCGTTTGACTTGGTTGAAGTGTTCTTCGGCGGCGGGTGCGTCAGTCGACGATGTGATCTTTGATCTTTCGGAGCGCCTCGCACTCGATCTGACGGACGCGTTCGCGCGTGAGGCTGATCTCGATGCCGATCTGTTTGAGCGTCATCGGTTCCTGGCCGTCGAGCCCGTATCGCAGGCGAAGGATCTTGGACTCGCGATCATCGAGCGATTCCAACAGTCCCACGATGCGAGTGGTTTCGGACTCGTTGAACAGCGCGTCCTCAGGAGCGGGTGTTCGCTTGTCGGCAATGGATTCCGTTAGGCTGAGTCCGCTGGCGCTTTCGGTGTCGTGCGAGGGGGACGATACGGCCTTCACCGCGTTTCGAATGTGATTGACCTTGCTGACGGTCATCTCAAGCCGCTCAGCCAATTCCTCCGTTGTTGGCTGACGGCTCTCCGTTTCGACGAATTGTTCGCGTGCTTCGCGAAAGCGCGAGATCATCTCGACCATGTAGGCCGGAATGTGAATCGGTTTGTCACTGTTGATCAGGCTTCGTTTGATCGATTGCTTGATCCACCACGAAGCGTAGGTGCTGAAGCGCGTGTTCTGGTCGGGATCGAAGCCTTCGACTGCTCTAATGAGCCCAAGGTTCCCCTCGTTGATCAGATCGTTCAGTGCAACGCCGCGTCTGGCATATTTCTTGGCGATGTTGACGACGAGTCGAAGATTGGATTTGACCATCGTCTCGCGCGCGCCGCCCGCCTCACTCTCGGTTTGCTCGCGTTCCGCTAACGTGATCTTTCCCTTACCGAACTGCTCGGCCGCGCTCTGCCCGTTGCGAACGGTGCGAGCGAGCTCTTTCTCCTGGTCGGCCGTCAGGAGCGGCGACTCGTTGATCTGGCGGAGATAGACTTGTAGGCCTGCGTCGACGGCGATGGTTCCAAACCTCCACGTTCGCCACGAAAGTGGCCACGATCCCCTCCGACATCGAGGGGATCATCCTCGTTTCCCTGTTTCCAGGCGGCCGCCGTCCCGGCCGGTTGGTCGGGTCAGTCGGCGCCGCTTTGGTCCGCCGCGTCCGACTTTTTGTCGGAGGCGGTCTGTCCCTCGTTCGAGTCCGGCTGTGCCTCGTTAGACTCCGGCTTTGTCTCGTTAGACTCCGGCTTTGTCTCGTTAGACTCCGGCTTTGTCTCAAGCGGTACAGGCGGTACGTATGGGAGCGGTTGCAGGAGTCCGCCTTCCGTTTCGACCCCGCTACCGTGGAGTCCGCCGCGCCGCACCTTGGGTGGGGCGGACTCGCGAGAACCGCCTTCCTGTTCGGCGGACCACTCCGCGCGTTTCTTCGACAGGCCGATCTTTCGTTCGGCGGCGTCGACGCGGAGGATTTTCACTAGGACTTTGTCGCCGATCTTAACCTCGGAGTGGGGATCCTCGACCTTATGATCGGCCAATTCGCTGACGTGCAATAGGCCTTCGAGATCCTGTTCGAGCTCAACAAAGACACCGAAGTTCGTGATTTTGGTGACCGTTCCCTCAACGATTTGGCCGGGGATGTAGTTTTCTGGGACGGCCCGCGCCCACGGGTCTTCCTGAAGCTGCTTGAGGCCTAGGGCGATGCGTTGTTTATCCTCCTCGACTTTAAGGACCACGCAATCGATCGTGTCGGCCTTTTTGAGAATCTCAGAGGGGTGGCTGATCTTTTTGGTCCAACTCATGTCGGACACGTGAAGAAGTCCGTCGATGCCCTCTTCAATTTCGATGAACGCCCCATAATTGGTCAAGTTGCGGACACGCCCGTGGATTCGCGTATTCGGCGGATACTTCTCCGCGACGTGTGTCCACGGGTTCTCCTGGGTCTGCTTGATTCCGAGTGAGATTTCCTGCTTGTCTTTGTTGATGTCGAGCACAACGACCTCGATTACATCGCCGACCGTTAGCATCTCGGACGGGTGGTTGATTCGGCGCGTCCAGCTCATCTCGGAAATGTGTACCAACCCCTCGACGCCGGGCTCGATCTTCACGAACGCGCCGTAGTTCATAATGTTGACGACTTCACCCTTCAGACGCAGGTCGACCGGATAACGCTGCTCGACCTTTTCCCATGGGTTCGGCGTTAGCTGCTTGAGCCCCAGGGCGATCTTGTCCTTTTCTCGATCGATGTTGAGGATCTTGATTTCGATTTCGTCGTCGATTTTCACCAACTCGGAAGGGTGCCCGACCCGATCCCAGCTCATGTCCGTGATGTGCAGCAGTCCATCAATACCGCCCAGATCGACAAACGCACCAAAGTCGGCGACGTTCTTCACTTGCCCCTTCCGTGTCTGCCCGACCTCCAGGGTTTTCATGAGTGCCTCTTTCGCCGCAGACCGTTCTTCCTCGATCAGTTTGCGGCGCGAGATCACGATGTT
>JADFRO010000209.1 GCA_022561255.1 Planctomycetota bacterium
GAGGACTCGCAAAAACCCACCGGATCGAACGCAAGTCATACTAGCGTAAAGACTTCTGGCGAGCAAGAAGTATTCGGGAGGGCTGTGGAATGTGGAGCCGGCAAGCTCGAAGGTCCGGTCCAGAGCCCGGACGGCAACCGGACTAGCGGCGAACGTGGCCGGTTCTAATGGAGTCGAAACGGCGGAAATAGTAGCCCGAGTTCCGGCCAGATAGCCCCTGGCGGTCGTAGATCGTCTCTCGAAATTCGATTTCCTCGCCGTCCGGCTGGCCCGACACAACCATGGGCCAGTCCATCCGGAAGTTAACCGGCCGGGCTGAGGCCGCACGCTCAGGATTGAAGATCAGATGGGTGTCCGGAATCGGGCGCAGAGAGGCGCGGTGGCTACTTGCCGCACATCCGCCGACGACGGTGGCGGCAAGAATGATCATCATGAGCTTGGTGGCCTGCATCGTCCCCATCCGTGCTACGGTTCCCTCCGCCCCATTCTAGGCCCGCACGTCGCCGGAAAGTACCGTTGGGGACAGGGTCCGAGAGAACCGGCGGCTAGCAGGCGTGAGCGGGCTTACTGCTCTCTGTGGTGATACCTCGGTGACCTGCGGATGATGTGACGAGACCGCTGTTTGTGTTGACGTGGGACATCATTGGGCCCGCCGAGGTTTGCGTCCGAGAGTGACTTCACGACAATCGCTACGACGAAGGCGGATGCGATGACTGAGACGGCATATCTCTTGGCAGGCGTGGTTGTCGGCGTGATCGCCGGTGTGGGGATTCTTCTGCTTCTGCACCGCCGTGACAGCCGGCTTCAACAAGACCTTGCCAAGCGTAACGCAACAGAGATCGCCGCGATGGTCGGTCAGCTTAAGGAGGCCTTCGGCGCCCTGTCGCGTGAAGCACTGTCGGCCAACGCCGATGATTTCCTCAAACTCGCCAAGACGCGTTTGGAGCAGCAAACAACGCAGGGGGAGCAGTCGCTGGAAGGCAAGAAGAAACTGATCGACGCACGCCTGGGTGAAATGAGCGCGACCCTTACGACGCTCGGTAAATTCATCCAATCCGTGGAAAAGCAGCGTGCGGAGTCGTTTGGATCACTAACGTCGCAGCTTCAAGCCAATACCCAGGCGACCTCTCAACTGCAAACCACTACGGCCCATCTCAGAGAGGCGCTAGCGAGCCCGCAAGCTCGCGGCCAATGGGGTGAGCGTATGGCCGAGGACGTGCTTCGGCTGGCTGGGTTTATCAAGGGCGTCAATTACGAGAAGCAGCAACAGCTTGAGGATGGCGGGAAGCCCGATTTCTCCTTTCCACTACCCGGGGGCCACCACGTCCACATGGACGTGAAATTTCCGCTGGACAATTACATGAAGGTGCAGAACGCTCCCGACGACGCGACACGGGCACTGCAAACGAAGGTATTCCTTCGTGACGTCCGCGCGCGAATCAAGGAGGTCACGACCCGCGCCTACATCGACCCAGCCGCCGGGACGGTCGACTACGTGATCGTCTTTATCCCCATCGAGCAAATTTATGCGTTCATTCATGAACATGATCCGTCGCTTCTCGATGACGCCCTGCGAAACAAGGTCGTCCTTTGCTCACCGTTGACGCTCTACGCGATCCTGGCTGTCATTCGTCAGGCTTCCGAGAATTTTCGCTTCGAGCAAGGATCGCGGAAGATTCTGGAGTTGCTCGCGCAGTTCAAGAAACAGTGGGAGAAGTACGGCGAGGTGGTCGACAGGATGGGACGCCGTCTCGACGACGCCGATAAGGCGTTCCGGGAACTCGTCAGTGTGCGTACACGGGCGCTGGAGCGTCAACTGGACAAGATCGACGATCTGCAGGCCGCTCAGATCGGGTCGGCGGAGACGACCTTGGAAGACCAAGACGCGCCGGCTCTTGTGGAGCGGGCCGAATAGCCGCCCGCCCGCCGATGGGATGGATTCATGTGGGCCACAGGTGCATACGGGTACCTTTCCGATTACGTCCTGTGGTGGCTGGTATTCGTCTCCATACTCTTTAACGCCTGGTGTTTCTTTCGCTTCCACGCGCTGGCCTCGCGTCCGCGTACGAGGCTGATTGTCGGAAATCTTCTCGTAGGTCTTTGCCTCTTAGCGACGACGTGCATGGCCTCGGAAACCTACCTCCGCTTTGTGAGCATCGAAACGGACTCCTACGGGGCGAGCATGACCACGCGCCGCTGGAAAACGGCGTACACGACCGTGAACTCCTTGTTCTGCCGCGATGCGGAATGGTCCAAGCAAAAGCCCGCCGGCGTCCGGCGCATCGCATTCGTAGGAGACTCGTTCGTTTACGGCTGGGGGATCAACGACCCGCGCGATCGCTTTTCCGATCTTCTTCAGGATCGATTCGACCAGCGAAGTCCGGGGCGAGTCGAGACGATGAACGTTGCATGGTGCAACTGGGACACGCCCAAAGAACTCGCAGCGATTCACGACGTTGTCCTGCATTACGACGTCGACGAGGTCGTGCTCTGCCACCTTCCCAACGACATCGATACGTTGCTGCCGAAGGGGAGCGCCGGAAACCTGGTGGAAGCCCCCAAGAGCACCTACTTCAATACGGAAAGCTCGTTTCTATTTGACTTCATCTATCATCGCATCTACGTCCGCCGTCTGCCGATGGTGTCGAATTACTGCGACGCGATTCACGACGCATACTTTGATGAGCAAATCTGGAGCCGTCAGAAAAAACGGCTGACGGATGTGATCGATTTCTGCCAGCAGCACGACGTCAAGCTCCGCGTCGCCCTGCTCCCGTTCGTTCAGACGTGGGGTGAGCGATACGACGGCAAGAAAATCCATGCAAGAGTCGCCGAAGTCTTCACACAGCGTGGCATTGAGACCGTTGATCTACTACCGGTCACACTCACACGCGACCCCGCGACGCTCGTGGTCAACTCCCACGATCCACATCCTAACGAGCTTGCGAACCGACTCTTTGCCGACGAGATTTGGTCAGCCTTCTACAGCGGACCGCTGCCATGACGAGCGAGCCCGGCGATGTTCACTTGATCGCCGAACGAACGGAGAGCCTGGAAAAAGTGACATCGGAAACGGATCGGCGACGCGAACGGTCCCGATCCGTTACGAGGCGAGCGCCGTTACGGGCCGCCGAGGTTGAACGCTCCGAAGACGAAACTCGCAATGAGGTTGTTGACGACCGAAGAGACGAGCCCGGCAGCCAGCTCCGACGTGTCGAACATACACCCGCTAGCCTGGAGCAGTACGCCTGCACTTAGATACGTAGTAAACCGCCGTGAAAAGCGCTGCACTCGATTGAACATTTTACTGGGCCTCGTAGTAAAACAGTGTTCTGGAATTCCCGTTGGTTACCCGTCCCATTCGACATCGCCGATCGGACGCACCCCTATTCGTCTGGCGACGTCGACGGCTCGGCGCTCACCGGTGCTTCGAGAAGCACCAACTCAATGGCCAAGTAAATCGGAATCGGATCGACGCCGCCTTCCTGCAAACGCCGCTGAGAAGCTCGAACGCCGACGTAGCGACCTAAGAAACCGGCCGGATCGATGTCCGACCCCGGGGGAATCTCGACGTACCCGATCGTCCGCGCGAACGACGCGGTGGGATCGATCAAACGATACCGTCGAATCGTCGATCCGGGCGGATACAGCGCACTTACCCGCAGCTCCCCCTGTATCTGAATGCCGCTCGGGTCGAGGGGTGCGACCGGAGGAATCGTCGCCCGATCGTGGAGGTAGGCTCGCCTCTTGGCGTCCGCCGCATCACCGAGTCGTTGTATCTTCTGGACGGCCGCAGCAAGCGTGACCATGTTGTCGATTTGTTCGAGCCGGGTCACCGCGAACACGCGTGCATATTCGTCCTCGCTTTGTTGCGAGACGACTCGGTACCGCTCAATCACGTCGGTGAAGTCCCGTCCAACGGGGGCCTTGGCCACCTCGGCCTTGGCCGCGACGTCGATCTGGTCGAGCTGCTCTCGCCACGGCGTTGATCCCGCAAGCGTCGCCCCGGCACGCCTCGATCCGGCGCCCGCCGGAACCGCCGACCCCAAAACGCCACCCACCGAAGCGGTCTTCGCCTGGGTCGCCGAACCAGCACCTGCCGTAGACGCTCCTGTTGGAACCGTTCCCGGCGCGGCTTTGATCCTGGCTACAAAGTCGCTGTGAATCCAGAGGGACGCACCAGCGGGCGGTTTGATCCGTAGAAAGCCGTCGGGGTTGCGGCCGAGGATTGTGACCGGCGCGCCCTTCTTCAACATCGTCTGCACCGTGTACTTGTTGTCGTTGAGCATCGATCCGGCGCGAACGCGCACGTTGTCACCGCTAACCAAGCCGGTCTGGTTGTCCGCCGAGTCGACGTAGTCGGCCGAGATCAAGCTGAACGTTCCCGGCGGAGGCACAATTTCGAACCAAGCGCCACGCTGTCCCAGAATGGCAACGCGGGCACCGGCGTCCAGCTTACACACGGTGTAATGGTTCGTGCTGTCGCCGCTACGGACGTAGACGTCGTTAGCGGTTACCTCTCCGTAACCTGCTACGGCGCGACCCGACGTCGGCCGTTTCGCCGTCACCTGCGCGGAAGCCGAGGAAACGCTCCCGACAAGGACCATCGCGGCGCCGGCAAACGAGAACAACAACCGGTTCGAGTGTGGATTACTGAATAATTTCGAGGTCATGATGAACGGTCCTCCATCCCGTCTTCGATGAACTGCGGCCTGAGCATCCAGCCCCGGGGACGGTAACCCCCGGTTCGGATCGTGTCAACGAATCGCGTCCCCGTGTATTTGCCTTCGCTGTGGAGCCCAACGGCGCCGGCTGAGCCGCGTGCGAGACGATGGCCGACCGGTCGGCTATACTCCGCCCCATCATGACGCCTTCGCCCACCGCCGTCGCTCGAACGGTCGTCAACACGGTCGAAGCGAGCCCTGACGTCGAGGCTGTGATTTGTTCGTGGGCGGCCGAGCGTCAACCGGCGATCCTCGAAAGCTCACGCCACGACAAGACTTACGGCAGATTCTCCATCTTCGCATGCGACCCGGTCAGCGATTTTGAGCTTCCAGCGGGCGCCGCCGGCTGTCCGCTAGAACACCTGGCAAACGCTCTGACAGCGTGCCCATCGAGTCCTACGCCGCCACCGCCGGTACCCTTCGCCGGTGGGTGGATCGGTTTTCTGAGCTACGAGGCCGGGCTCTCCACAGAGCGGATCGCCCACCCCGCGTGGGACGCCGCTCCGGTGCCGTTTGCGAGGTTCTGCCTTTACGACACGGTGGCCGTCCACGACGGCAGAACCGGGCAATGGTACGTCGGCGGTATCGATTGGCCGGCGGGTTTCGCAGACAAGCGGCCCCCGCTTGCACAACGGATGCGAGACGTTCGGACTCGGCTCGAAGACGCCGAGCGACAAGGCTCCTCACCTCTGCAGTTCCGCGAGGCCACCGCGACCCTCGAACCGAACATGTCCCGCGATGCGTATCTCGCCAAAGTCGCGGCGATCCGTCGGTACATCGAAGCCGGCGACGTTTACGAAGTCAACTTGACCCGAAGATTCACGACGCACACCAAAGCCTCGGCGGTTTCGTTGTACCGACGACTACGCCGAACGGATCCGTCCTCCCACGGCGCGCTGCTGATCGGGCGCGAACATTCCGTAATTTCCTCGTCCCCGGAGTTGTTCTTGCAGTTGCGTGCGGGGGCGGTGGTGACGCGTCCGATCAAAGGTACACGTCCGCGCACGGGAGACGCCGCGATCGACCATTCTCACCGGATCGATCTTGA
>JADFRO010000210.1 GCA_022561255.1 Planctomycetota bacterium
GTCGTCCAAGCCGAGCCGGGTTCGCAAAGCGACGTCGAGAGCCCGGAAAAAGTTCGATACATCTCCTTGGTGATCCCCGCGGACCAAAGCGACAGAGCCGTTCGCGTCGAGTTAACCTCGATTCATCACCCGCTTCCCGACAACGCGGGAACGTTTCCTGCGCCGGATCTAACGATGCACGAAGGCGAGTTGCGATGGGTCGGCCCGGTGGGCAACTGCGTCGACACGGAGATCCCGCTCTTGGAGTATCGCTGCGCACAGTTACAGTGCGAGCCGCACTACGCGGACGATTGGGGCACAGAACCGATCAACGTGACCGGAGCTGCGATCATCCCAAGCTCACTCTATATCGTCCGGACCGTCCCGCGCGTCTGCCGCGGTAACGAACCCCAATGCGGACTCGCTTCCGCGCCGCTTTTGATTCGTACCCAACGGTGGGGCGACATCCTTACGCCGTTCCAACTTCCGGAGGGAATGCCCGGAACCGCGAGTCAACCCGACGTGCGCGACCTGACTGCGATGGTCGACCGCGTCGCGGAGGCCGGGCCCTTCGTCTCATTTCCAACGGCCAAGCTGAACGGCAATGCGCCCGACCCGGCCACAAAAATTAACGTGACGGACCTCACCAACGCTGTCGACGCAGTGAAGAGCGCCGCGTATCCCTTCACCGGACCCTGCACGTGCCCACCTACCATACTCTGCCCCGAGACCGACGAATGTGGGCGATGCGTGCCCCGTTGAGCCTCACCGGCATAAAGCGAGAGACGCAACAGTCATCGGATCCAACAACTCACAGGACAAACAGGCGGCGTACGAACTGCGTTCTCTCGTGAACGTGACGTGAGCCGTCCAAGTTGTCTGCGTGCAGCGGTTGCCGGACATTTCTTAGTCGCTAGCATTCCGTCGTGATCCGTCTCCCACGATCAACGCCCTGCCCGGTTACCAACGAGCGCCCCTGCCGGCGACGACGCTACGCTATGCTCGCGCTCGGCCTGCTTGCCGGCTGCGGCCAAACATTTCCTCCACCGCCCGCACCGTTGTTCACGACGCCGCTTGTCATCCACGGACGCTCCGTCGGCTCGGCAGTGATCGACACGGGCGGCGCGTACGAACTGATGCTTCAGGAAAACTTCGGGCTCAACGTGCTGGGGCAAGTTGAGGTGCTCGCCTTCAGCGGAAAGGAGTTCGTCGACATCACCGACGGGTTCCCTTTCAACGTCGGGGGCGTAGACGCCATGGCTGACGCCGCCCTCGTGGGAATCAGCGTCTGCGACTGCAACGGACTGGGGTTCTACTTCTTCCGCAAGACCGGAACGGTCCTGGCCATTGACTTCGACTCGCTTACCGCATCGTTTGTGGACGAAGCGCCACGAAGCGACCCGGTCGCCGGCGACGGAAGGTCGGGGGTCGGACTCGCGGCCCACAGACGAAACGTTGTGATTCCGTTCGAGCGACCACCGTTACAACTGCCGCACTTCGACAGCGCTTTCCTAAGCGTCCAAATCACGCTCGACGGGACGACGCGCCGTGTGCTCGGCCTGCTCGACACCGGAACCAACAGCACGCTCATGCGCCGCGGGTTGTTCGACTCGTCGTCGACCCCACAATCGCCCGCTTCGGAGCTGCCCCTGGACGTTGGCGCACTCCCAATCGCCGTGGGTCATCTTACCCTACAGGCCTTGCTCGGTGGACCCGATCGGGTAGAGATCACCATTCATCGGGAGGAATTGGGCACCGTCGCGGTCAACGTCGGTCTCTTCGACACCGAGGGCTTGCCCGACATTATCCTGGGAACGGACGTCATGCGAGCGTGGAGCCCGCGGTGGTTTTTCAAGTATCGAACCGCCGGCGGCGAGGTCACCGTTGCTCCGGCGCGCACAGCAGTCGGCACCGCCGAGTCGCTCGTCGAGACCGAGTAGTACCGTTTCTAGAAAGGTTGTACTACATTCCCGCTTGTCCGCTCCCTCACGGTCGCGGCTCGGAAAAGCCGTCGATCGACACGTGACGGGGCACTAGCTTCCCGCGTTGATCCGGTCGACCTCGTGCAATAACGCCCGCCATGACGCACGGTGGTGGATCAACATGGGGAACACTTGCCGGACCACGCCCTCCTTGTCGATCAAATACGCCGTCGTACGGTCGTACTTCTGCGTACTCCTGCGAGACACGTCCGCAACAATGTCAAACGGCGGGGGCGTCTTGAAGTGCGTCAGAAACTTCCCGTGCGATTCGAGATCTTTGTCTTCCTGGGCGATCGCGATGACCACCGTATCGCGCTTGGTGAATTCGTCGTACATCTCTTGCAACTGAACCAGTTGCGTCGCACAGAACGGTCACCAAAACGCTCGATACGTCGTAACGATAACATTCTTCTTGCCGAGGAATTGGCCGAGCGACACGGTCGAACCGTCCGCGCGCGGCAGTTCGAACCCGGCGGCCTTGCTTCCGATCTGAAGAAGATCTTCCGTCCCCCAATCGCTACGCGTCGCGTCGACAGCCTCGGCGACAGCCCCCGCCTCAAGTTTCACGGCTAAGCGACGACGAACAAATCTGACGTCCTCACCGTCGGAGACATACGCCAGCACGTTCAGGTGAATGACGTCGTCGGGCCGAGGTTTTCGCAGTAGCTTGAACCCAACCTCCAGCGGCGACGCCTCGATCATCCGCTCGAACGGGGCCTGCAGAAACTCGTTTCGGGAAAGCTCTCGGTACTTCGTAAGATGCTTACCCGAAAGGCGAACCGATCGCGGAACCTGAATCTGCAGCAGCGGAGCGGGAATGCCCGCGTCAGAGGCTGACAACCCATCCGGCAAATCCACATTGACCAGAATTATGGCTTCCTGCCCGACGATCAGCTTGTCGGCGTCGATCCGCGCGGAAACCGAAACGCGATCCACGTCAACCCCAGCAACAGACACCATCGCAAACGCAGCCACAAACGCCTTCATTCCGCTCTCCTCCTCATAATCCCAGCACACCCAAGCCGCTGCGTAGGGAACGCATTTCACGTCACTGCGCCGAGCCGCGGGCCTCAGCACGCTCGGTCTTTCCACGTCGGATGTTACTCGAAGCGCGGCCGACCGCCATTGTCTTGCATGGATCCGGTTTTGTAGACCGCGGCGGCTGCTCAGTCTTGTCCGAAGAAGTCAGCCGACGTGCCACTCAACGTCGCAGACCGAATCGTGGGGCAGCGCAATCGCAGCCACGTGTCCATTATGCTCGATTCGCTCCACTCGCCAGAGGCCCTCGCCTGCGTACTCGGTGACCAGGCGACCGTCACGCCCCCGCTTCACGACGCAACATTCAGCGAGCTTGCCGATTCCCACGCCATTGGCTTTAAGCGTCGCCTCCTTCGCGGTCCACAGTTCAAAGAATCCCGGCCAAGACCGTTCACCCAACAGGTTCCACTCCCGCTCGCTACCGACCTCGTCGAATAGCATGCGATTCCGCCGTGGTTTGACTTCTTCAACGTCGATGCCCACGGACACCTTTGCAATGACCGCAGCAGCCAGCCGTCGCTTGTGCGAGATCGACCAGTGAAACCCTTCCAGCGGCAACGGTGCGCTGCGTTTGTCCTGACACCATCCGTGCTCCGGCGCGCCGCCGATCAACGCACACCTACGCAGCGCCTCACGAGCGGCCGCCCGCTGAGCGCCCATGCGGTCGCCGGGCGATTGATCTTCGACCTGCACGATGGGAAGCAACAAGGCGTGAACGGTCATTCGGTAGGCCAAATACCCTTGAGCGAGTGCTCGACGATGTCGCTATCGAAGTAGTTGGTGCCCATGCCGCAGTCGACGACAATACCCTGTGCGTTGATCCCGCTCGAACGGTCGCTCAGCAAGAACAGCACGGTGTTGGCGACCTCGTCCGTCAAAAGCGCTCGCTTTCGGAGCGTCACCTGCTCGGCAAACATGTAGTGATCGACGTATCCTGGAATCCCGGCTGAAGCGCTCGTCTTCAAGAGTCCCGCACAAACCGCGTTGAAGCGAACCTCCGAAAACCGACTAAACGATTTCGCCAGAAAGGTGATCGAC
The DNA here is from genome assembly GCA_022561255.1 of Planctomycetota bacterium. Lineage (GTDB taxonomy): Bacteria > Planctomycetota > Phycisphaerae > UBA1845 > UBA1845 > JAJRUK01. Next base: position 4,038 of record JADFRO010000210.1, read on the forward strand.
GAATCCAGAGCCGCCTTCGCCGGGGCCATGTATCCGTAGCTCTCCACAGCCATGCGTGTGGTGGATATCGAAATGACAACAAAGCTGCCGCGCTTATCGAGAAGATCCTTGAACGCATTCGCCACCGCCACGACGGAGTAGCAACTAACCGAGACACACTGCAGAAAATCTTTCCGCGACACCTCGTGAAACTTGCCGGAGAACGTCTCGAAGCTCGCGAAGGCGATCGAGTGTACGATCCCGTGAACGGTCGGAAACTTTCGCCCGATGGCCTTCGCTACGGCTTGAATCTGCTCGTCATCCTCAACGTCGCACACATGTAAATCACACTCGGGCAGCAGCCTGGCGACCTCTTCTTTCCGTTCCTCACTTCGCACGCTGCATACGACGGTCGCACCTTCGTCCAACAGAAGCCTGGCAGCACGATACGCTACGCTACGCTTGTTGGCGATTCCGAAAACGACGTATACCTTGTCGGACATTCCGAAGGAACTCACGCCGCTTCCCCTTCGGTATCCGCCAGCATGCAGCAAAACGACACGCGAAGAACCCTGCGAGAACCGACGCGAACCCGACCGGTCATGTAGAAAGCTCGGTCCAGTTCATCATCCAGAGAAACGCACACTTCGAGCGTTTCACCCGGTTGAACCATGCTCTTGAAACGCGCGTCGCCGATCCGCGTGAGCACGGGAAGACCGTCCGACATGCTCCCGCCTCCCAGGCGGTGTGCGATAAGCATTGCCCCAGCCTGAAAGCAGCTTTCGCAAATCAAGACGCCCGGCATCACGGGCCTATCCGGATAATGCCCGCGGAAAAAGTCAGACTCCGGGTCCACGAACTTCCGCGCGACGATCTGCGAGGAATCGACCTCCACGACTTCGTCAATAAAAAGAAACGGAGGGCGATGAGGAATCGCACTCAAGAGGTCGGTCGTTTTCGTCATGACCCGACACGCTCCGCCGAAAGTGAATCGCACCGATCCGTCTGCCCGAAGAGGAAACTCTCCACCTCGTTGGCCACGATCAATCCATAGTTGATCGCCCCCAGCCAACCGGACATGATGATCCCCACAGAGCCCGTATGAAACAAGCCCGCTATCTGCTTGGGCAAATCCATGCTCACCTTGAGTCCCTCGAACTTCGTACCAAACGTCGCACCGGAGGCTTGCTGCGTGTAATGCTCGAAGGTCTTGGGCGTGGACGCCTCGACGTGATCGATCTTGCTGCGAACATCCGGAATGTACTTTTCCAACGCGCACAGCGTCGTCTCGATCAGATGGTCCTTCTGCCGGGCGTAGTCCTCTTCGGAAAGATGCGCCCAGTCGTCCCAGTTCGCGTTCGTCGAAGAGACGATCGCGTACCGATCCGACCCCGGACGAATGTCGGGGTAATACATCGAAAACGTCCGGCTGGTCACGTCCTTGGCGCACAACCGAACGGAGTCGAACTCCGGATCAACCGACGTAAAGAGCAGGTCGCCGATGTAGTCCAACGTCTCACCACGGCGGATTCCCATGTACACCTGGCAGCTACTGTTGTTCAGACGGACAGCTCTAGCCTCTTCTGCGAACGCCTCATCGAAGTGCTCGTACCCGACCATCTTTTCGATCGTGGTCTTCAGGTTTCCGTTTGAAAGAACCGCCCCGCAACGGATGGTCCGACCCTGCGCTACGACGCCCGTCGCGCGGCCGGCCTCAATGCAGATTCGGTC
>JADFRO010000211.1 GCA_022561255.1 Planctomycetota bacterium
GTCGGTATATGGATACTGATCACCGCGCGCGGCTGGACACGTCGGCGCGGCGTCACCATCGCAGCCGTCGTTGCGGCGGCGGTTGCAGGTTCGCTGGGTGCCTCCACAGCCGTCTCGCGATGGTCGGATCGAAACGCTCCCGACGGCGTGGTCATCGGCGTGGACGTGGCGGTCCACAAAGGCCCCGGCGCGGGTTACAACAGGCAGTTCGAGCAGCCACTGCAGCCCGGGGTGGAGTTCACGCTTAAAGAGCGGCGCGGCGGATGGTGGAATGTTGAGCTTACCGACGGAAAAACGGGGTGGGTCGACACGGTGCACGCCGAACTCATACCGACGCAGCGGCGTGAAGCGTTCCAACTTTCATTGGACTAGCGTATTTCACGCTTCTCCGTTCCGATCCGCGGGCTCTCCTGCGGAGCGCAGCTCTCTGCGGGCCGCAGCTCGCCCGTGCGGTTTCTCCACGTTCGATCTTACCTGAAGCCCGGCAGACCCGGCATTGGAATGCGGGAGATGCTCCAGCGTGGTAGCATTCGCGTAAGGCGTCGATAATACCAACGGACTTGCAGCATGATCTCACTCGCCTCAATTAACACCTGGCCGTGGTACAAGCGACTACCGTTGAAGTGGACGGCGTTCGGCCTGGCGACGCTGATCGTCTGCAATCCACATCCGGTCCTCCTGTTTCGTCACCTGCAGCGATTGCAGAATCCCAACGACTTAATAGAGCCCAACGCACCCGCACTCGCGCCGATGATCGAGGAGCTACGCCCACAGATGTCACCCGACCTCCCCGCGAAGCTGCGACTCCAGCGCGTCGAGCGATACGTCCTCAAACGCATTCCCTACGAATGGGACTGGAACACGTGGGGCAATGCTGACTATTTGCCAACGGTCGCCGAGGTGGTCGAGATGGGCCGCGAGGACTGCGACGGTCGCGCTGTGGTAGCCGCCTCGTTGCTGCGACACTTCGGGTTCCAGACCGAACTTGTTTCCGATTTCTCGCACGTGTGGGTCAAGACGGATCGCGGCGAAACGATGGGGCCGGGCGAACAGAAGATCATCGTCGCCACGAAAGACGGGCTCAAAATTCGAACAGCCGGACTAACGCAAATCCCCAAGGCGCTGGCCTACGGGATCGCTGTCTTTCCCTTGCGGCGCGAGCTGATCCTGGTCGTCGTTATGTGGCTCCTCATGATCCGGCGCGACCGCGGCGCCGTTCGTATCGGCGCGGCGATCGTCCTGCTGGTGATCGGCCTACTTGCGTTGCGCGAAGGAGGCGGCGACTATCTCGCACCAACCCGCTGGTTGCAATTCGGTGGCGGAGCGACCATGCTGGTCGGAACCGTTTTCGCACTGGCGAGGCCGCGGCGTGTAAGGAGTTGTCACACGCTGGAAAGTTTACTTTCGCCGCCCCGAAGGTAGTGATACGCTGAGGGTGGCTTTCGGTCGTTTCTGGGCGATAACCCAGTGGCAGAGCGCGGGCTCGGCAAAACTGTGTTGGACGTGGGCCACGCTTAAGAACTCGCCCGTACCTCGTGGTGGAGGATTGAATCTTATGAAAACTACCCGGATTTTTATCGCAACGTTTCTCCTCAGCGCGGTTGTGCCGATCGGCGTCGCCCCGGCTCAGCTCAAGGATCTGTTCAAAAGCGCCCGATCAGCCGTAGAGAGTGAGAGCCCTAACAAGATTGCACATTTCCGCATCAAAGGCACCGTTGGGGAAACGCCCAACGCCATGCCCACACTGTTCGGTGGCGACCCTCCGGTCTCACTCAAGTCGCTACTGTCGCGTCTGAAACAAGCGCGCGTCGACGATGAGGTCGTTGCGATCGTGATCGACGTCCAGCACGCGGCCTTGGGACTCGGGCAGATGGAAGAGATTCACGAGGCGCTGAAGAAGTTCGCGGCCGTCGACAAACCCGTCTACGTTCACGCCGACTCGCTCCAAACCCTGACCTACGCCGTCGCGACGGGCGCTTCGCACATCAGTCTCGTACCGACCGGTGACCTGTGGCTGCTGGGACTGCGCGGCGAGTCGCCCTACCTCCGCGGCACGCTCGACAAAATCGGCTGCACGCCCGACTTCGAGCAATACGAAGACTTCAAGACAGCCGCCGAAACGATCACCCGAACCGAACCCTCCGACGCGTCGAAACAGATGACCAAGTGGCTTCTCGATGGGATCTACGACGGCTTGGTGAAGCGCATCGCTGCGAGTCGAGGACTTTCGGATCAAAAAGTTCGCGAGCTGATTGACGACGGTCCCTATCTGGCGAAAGAAGCATTGGAAGCGGGCCTGATCGACTCCGTGCAGCATCGTCAGGACTTCATCGCCGAGCTGAAAAAGCGATACGGGTCTGACGTGGACATCGATACCGACTACGGAGACTCCGAAGGGATCAAGGCGCCTGACGACTTCTTCGGGATGATGAGTTTCCTGATGGAGATGTTCAATCCCAGCCCGAAGACCTACACGGAGCCGAGCGTAGCCATCGTCTACGTCGAAGGGGCGATTCAAACCGGAGTCGGTAAGGCGAGCCCCTTCGGTCCACCCAGCGGCGCCTTCAGCACGAGCATTCGCAAAGCCCTGGACAAAGCCGCCGGCGACGAATCCGTTAAGGCGGTTGTACTCCGTATCAACTCGCCCGGCGGATCAGCCCTCGCCTCGGAAATCATTCTGGACGCAACGCGCCGTGTCGCCGCCAAAAAACCGCTGATCGTGTCGATGGGCGACGTCGCGGGTAGCGGTGGCTACTACGTCGCGTGCGCCGCCGAGACGATTTTCGCCGACGCCAGCACAATCACCGCCTCGATCGGCGTGATCGGCGGCAAGATCGTCACCACCGAAATGTGGCACAAGATCGGCGTCAACTGGCACACGATACAACGCGGCAAGATGGCCGCCATGATGAGCACGGCTACGCCCTTTAATGATGAGGAACGCAAGAAACTCAGGCACTACATGGGTAGCGTGTACGAAACCTTCAAGGGACACGTCGTCAGCGCTCGCGGAGATCGCCTGAAGAAACCCATCGAGGAGATCGCCGGCGGACGCGTCTTCACGGGCGCACAGGCGCTGGAGCTAGGACTTGTCGATCGGATCGGCGGACTCGAAGACGCGATCAAGTTCGCAGCCGAGCGCGCCGACATAGGCAACTACGAGATTCGTGTGATTCCCGACCCGCCGAGCATTTTCGACTTCTTCGCGCCGAAAGATCGCGACGAAGGCTACACGCGAATGTCCATGCGGGCGCCGTTGGGCCTGGGTCACGATCCATCCATTCGGGCGATGCTCTCGACGATGGCCGTAATCGATCCGCTGCGTGTCCGAGCGTTTCTCCAAGCGCTCACGCGCGTCGAACTCATCCACCGCGAAGGTGTCGTAACGATGATGCCGCAGGAATGGCTGATCCGTTAGCGCCCGGCTCAGCGTACAACGTCATAATCGCGAGCGAAGGGAAACGCCCAGCGTTCGCTTGAGCAGGTCGTTGCGAACGCGCTTGCCCCGAAGCGCGTCGCCGTCGGACGCCTGCCATTCGATCGGCGCCAATCCCGCATTCGCCAGAATGCGATCGTAAAGCTCCCGCCGAAGGATCGGCTCGTCGCTCACCAGGTTCAGTACGCCGTGATGGTGAATGCGACCGAGCGTGACCATCGCCGCCACGATGTCGTCGCGATGAATCAGGTTGACGAAGGCTCCGCCGTCGTTGCGCGTCGTACCTGCCGCCGCATGAATTCGACCGGACAGCTCACGACCGGGGCCGTGAATGCCGCCCAACCGCAAAACGGTGACGGCGATCTGCCCCGAATCCGCCGCCTGAGATCCTGCACCGAGCAGAACGCGCTCCGTTTCGACTAGAATCCGCCCGTTTTCGTCCGACGGGCGCGTATCCGAATCCTCATCGACCCACGAACCGTCGTCCTGAGCGTAGACGCGTGTTGAAGAGGTGTAAACGATCCGCGCGACGGACGTGCCCCTGATTGCGTGCAAAAGACTCTGTGCACCTTCGAGGTAAACCTCGCGATAGCTTTGGCCACCGCGCCCCGCAGCCACGCATAGATAGACCACCGCACGATCGTGCAAAAGATCGTGCAGTCGATCCGTCTCGGTAAGCGTGACGACCGCCGGCGTCGCCCCCAGCGCGCGGACTCGATCGACGTTCTCCGCCCGTGTCGTGGTCGCGGTGACGTCACATCCCGCACGTGCAAGCGTTTGCGCCAGTGCGGAGCCGACGTACCCACATCCCAGAATCAACGCACGTTGGGACTGGTCCGCTGGACTTGTCGACTCGGTCATCGTCTTCCGCCGGGTTTAGCCGCCGATGGATTCGGCGATGAAGTCTTCAACGACCGAGGCCAGCCCATCGCGCAATCCTTCCGCGATCCCTTCTCCCAACGCATCGAGACAGCCCCCCGCAAAAAGCACGCAGACAAGCAAACTCCAAACCGCCACCGACGAAGTGCGTACACGCATGTTGAATCTCCGCATCCGGATTGACCCTCCGCCTGTTGTTCGACCAACCGTCACTCGATACAAGACACCGCGCGAGGATGATACCCGAAAACCTCGCTCGGCGTTCCCACGCCCATTCCCAACACGCTGCGATCTTGTCGACGGGCCGTACAGGCTAAGAGAGTGCATAAAAAGAGCATGACAAACCGAACCGCGACCGTCAGGGGGCGGTTTTCGTCCGCGCAACAGGGCCGCTTCCTCACGGGCGCGGCTCGGAAAGAGGCTTCTCAAACACGCTCTAAGGACGACCTACGCCGCTACTGTCTTCTTGCTTTTTTGTTGCTCTGCGACTTCCATTGCCGTATAACTGTATCTTGTGGTTGGCTTGGCGGGCCCTCTTCGCGGGACGCCCGTCGGTCCATTCTCCCCTCTCGGCCGAGTCGGCTTTGCCGGACGGCACCGCGAATGCGTTGGTTCATCTCCCCGGGGAGGTAGGGTCGCATGACGCGACAAGTGACAGGCTGGGTCATCGTTTCGGCAGTGACCGTATTCGCGCTCGCTCAGGCTGCACCGCCTGGCGGTCAAGGCCAACGAACCTCTAACAGAGCGATCACCAAAACCGCCGCGCAGCGCTCGGTCGCTACTTCTCGAGTGTCACCATCTGACACGGATTCGCCGACACCAACAGATACACGACGCAAGCAAAGGGCACGCCTAAGTCAACTCGCCGGTGGCGGTTTTCGGACGATCATCACCGAGGCGGTCGACTACCGCAACGACGAAGGCACGCGCCTTCGCGATGCAGGTCTGCTCAAAGGCCCGCTGCCTTTCCTTTCAAACGACGCAAGCTCTGTTGCGAACACCGGCGCCTGCACGTTCGACATCGAGTGCGACGACGGCGATCCCTGCACACGCGACAACTGCAACCTTGGGCCCGGCGCTCCGATCGGAACGGGTAAGTGTGAAAACACACCGGCCGCCGACGGGTCCGACGGCGCGCACGGCGGCGACGGCTGTCAACTCGGAAGACTCTGCGGCGGCTGCGACGACGGAATCATCTGCAACGGATACGAAGGGTGCTACTTAGGGGTCTGCCTCGGCGGCGTACCTGCGGAGTGCTGCAGCGATCCCGACCCTGAAGGACCAGGCCTGCTGGCGTGTTCCGTTGACCTCGCTCGCTGCGACGAAGATTCGGTCAACGCCGGTGACGTCTGCACCTCGGACGCGGACTGCCCTGAGGGCCAGTGCGACATTTGCCAGCCGGTGTGCGCCGACGATCTTGACTGCGACGAC